>NZ_JNAA01000007.1:0-23519 GCF_000696055.1 Exiguobacterium sp. AB2 | reverse complement strand
GCGGACGTGGGTTTGCCAGTTATGATTTTGTGAGGCTGCCTTTGACTTTGGCGTAGAAATCGTCCATCATACCCGTACGGCTTCCGAGCTGGCAGACGAGTTCGAGCGTCTCTTTATAGAACTTCTTGACGAGCCCTTTGTTTTTGATGGCTGGCATCGACGCGAGCGTCTTGTCTAGGTTCTGTAAGATTTCTTCGATTTGCGCGTCCGAGTCCGGCTTCACGATCGTCATGTTTTCCGGGATCTTGACGAGCTTATCCTGCTCCTGATGACGGAACGAGGCGCCGAAGCCGAGGTTCTCGATGAAGAGGTGCGGCATCGCCTTTTGGCCGAAGAACTGTTTATGCCAGTCCGTCGCTTTCATCGTGTCCATGTCCTGCTTGAACGTGGACGCCGTCGAGACGTACTGTTTGAACAGGTCGGTCATGAACTTCTCGATGACCGGGATTTGAAGGGCGAAGACGTTTTTTAAGAGCGCGTCGAGCTGCGCCCGTGACAATTGGGATTCGTTAGACATGTCGGTTCCTCTTTTCTATAATGCGATACTTTTATCGTATGGGATTGGGGAACGTGCGTCAACGCATCCCGAAACATTTTTTCAGAATATTTAATGATTTGCCTGCATTTTGTGCGATAATCGTCTCATGGCAGACTATAGAGGAGTGGATCAACATGAACAAAACATTGAAGTGGGCCGTCGCGCTCGGCGTGACCGGGGCCCTTGTCGCAACGGTCGGGGTCGTCTCGTCCCGGGGACGGACCGATGACACGTCGCAGACGATTCGCGACCGTGCCCTCGGTTATGAGATCATTCTCCCGTCGAAGATTGCCGCGGCAATCGAGCGCGGAGACGTCTATATCGAGAAGTCGCAAGACGTGACCGATATCGGCGACAAGGCGAGCTACGGCACGTTCGACCTCTACTACAATCTTGAGGGCGGCGACGACCAGTTGTTGTTCCACTTGGACCTCGTCGACCGCGAGTTGTCAGAAGAGGCGTTCGCGGAGGAAGTCGGCTACGGCAACTACCTCGGTGCGAGCGACAAGACGTTCTTCTGGGTCGAACCGACCGAAGCCGTGCCGGGTGCCGAGGCGCACACGGACGAGATCACGGAGCTCCTCGAGACGCTCCCGGAGCTCGAGTTCCGCACGTTATGAGTCCGCCCGCTTCGGCGGGCTTTTTGTTGTGCTACAATAAAGGCGAGGTGATGGTATGAACTATACAGTAGAAGAAGTAAGACAACCAGAAGACGTGAGAACGCTCGAAGAAGCGGTCAACACGTTTGACGGAATCGACGTCAAAGTCGGCCATGAGGCGGTCGGACAGAACGACTACGCGGTTTACGCGGACGATTTGCTCGTCGGGTATTTGATGTTGTTCCCGTATCTCGAGAACGAATATGAAGTGAACGCGCTCGTCCATCCGGATTACCGGAAGCAAGGTGTGTTCAAGGCGCTTTTGGAGACCGCGAAGCGGGACGCGAAAGCGAACGGATGCGAGGCGTTCACGTTCGTCATCGACCGGAAGTCAAAGTCCGGCAAGGCGGTCGTCGACCACCTTGGTGCGGCGTATCGGTTCTCCGAGTACAACCTCGTCTTGAAGAAGGCGGAACTGTTCTTGAAGCCGAACGAGGTGTCGCTCCGCGAGGCGACGGACGCCGACCGTCCGCTCATCATCGAGACGCTATCTGAGGCGTTCGGTGACCCGATTGATGTGACGGAAAACATCTATCGGCAAATCGACACGCCGGACCGCGTGACGTATATTGGTGAAGTCGAAGGGCGTCCGGTCGGCGTCATCCGCGCGCTCCTCTCAGGCGACGACGCGGGAAGCATCCACGCGTTCGGTGTCCGGGCGAGCGAGCAGGGCAAAGGCTACGGCTCAAAGATGTTGAAGCAGATGGTCCAGCAGCTGTTCCGTATGGGCCGGACGAAGCTCGAACTCGACGTCGAGACGGAGAATAAGGCCGCGCTCGAGATTTACAAGCGGGCCGGTTTCGCGGAGAATGGCGGATATGAGTTTTACCTATTAGAACTGTGAGGTGACAGCATGGTCAGAAATTTGAAATGGCTCGGGGCGGCGTTTGAGGCGTTCCTCGGGATCCCAATCCTCGGCGGTCTGTTCATCATCAGCATGGGCTACTCACCACTTGGATTCATGCTCGCGTTCCACATCGTCGTGCTCATCTTGTCGCTCACCCGGCTGAACCGATTGTCGTTCGGTCCGATCGTCGGCATCACGGCGTCAGTGCTCGGCTTTATCCCGATCGTCGGAATGATGCTCCACTGGGCGGCGGCGATCGCGCTCACGATCGATGCGCTCACGACGACGCGTGAACGGTCGCGTGTGACAAAAGACACCGCCCCGTTTTGAAAGGACGCTCTCCATGTGGAGGGCGTTTTTTCATTGACCAAACGTTCAACTGAAAACGCTATACAAAAGCTTCCAACGAGACGATATAGAAGGTGATGAATTACACAGAGGAGGAACTCATAGTGAAGATTTTCAAAAACTTTACGACCCAGCTGCTCGCGTGGATTTTGGTCACATCCATCGTGACGGGCGGTTCGGTCGGGTACATCACGCTTCTATTGCTAACGGAGCTCGAGATGGAAAAAGGTCAGGTCATGCTCGTCGGGACGGCCGTGTCGCTTCTCATTTCAACTATCGGCAGTATCGTCATCTACTTGATTGCGCGCCGTCCGCTCAAAGCGATCGAGTCGGCGTCGGATAAGGCGGTCCAAGTCGGTAACGGTGACTTGACGGTCGAATTTGCGAACGAGTCGACGAACGACCGCTCGGAGATGGGGCGTCTGCTCCTGTCGATGGACAACATGGTCGGACACTTGCGGGAGCAAGGAACGAACATGCGCTATACGGCGGACCAATTGACGGGTTCGGCGCAAGAAATCGCGGCGGCCGTCCAAGAAGGGAACGTCGCCGGCGAGAACATCCGCCAAGCGATGGACGCATTGAACAAGATGCTCGAAGACAACGTCAACGCGACGTACAGCTCGATGGACTTGCTCGGGGCCGTCGCCCGGACGATGGAGAACATCCGTCAAGAGATGGGATCGGCTCTAAATTCAGCGAGTGAGATGCAACAAGAGGCCGAGAGCGGCAAAGGCCTCGCCTCGTCGTCGGTCGATGCGATGCATGCGATTGCGGGAAAAGTCGAACAGTCATCGACGCTCAACAGCAAGTTGACGGAGATGACAGGCGAAATCTCGCGCATCACGGACGTCATCAGCGACATCTCGGCTCAGACGAACTTGCTCGCCTTGAACGCGTCGATTGAAGCGGCTCGGGCTGGCGAACATGGACGCGGCTTCGCGGTCGTCGCCGCCGAGGTCAAGAAACTCGCCGAACAGACAGCTAACTCGACGCAAGAGATCACGGATTTGATTGTTGACGTCAAACGTTTGGTTGGCGACACGTCGTCTTCGATGGCGAACGTGAAAGCGGAAGTGGAGACGGGCGTCGGTCTCGTCGAGAAGGCGGGAGGCGCCTTCGCGTCGATCCACAACTCGGCGAACGAAGTGTACAGCCACGTCCATTCGGTCGATGCGCTCTTAGATGAGTCGCGTGGGCAGATTGACTCGGTCGTCACGAACTCGGCCGGCATCGTCGGCATGGTCGAAGAGGCGTCACGCTACGCGACGGAAGTCACGTCAGCGGCCAGCCAACAGGCAGCCAGTCTCGGTGAAGTGAACGGCGCGATGACGGAGCTCGTCCGTGTCGCGGAGAGTTTGCAGAATGAGACGGAGCAAGTGAAGGTGGAAATGTAAGGAGGAGCGGCCCAGTGATGGGTCGTTTTTCTATTCAAAACTAATAAACTACGGAAAATGAATAGAAAGTTGATAAAAACACTAAACAGATTTGATATGACTCCGATATAGAGTATGGAAACGCAAAAACGTTACCAACTAATACAAGGTGAGGGGCCGGCCTAAGCCTTGTATGCTCGGACAAATGGATTTGGAAGAGCGGAAAAAACTTAAACCTATGGAGGGAAATTACAATGATTATTAACCACAACCTTAACTCAATGAACGCACACCGTAACATGTCATTCAACACAGCACAAACTGGTAAAGCGATGGAGAAATTATCTTCAGGTCTTCGCATCAACCGTGCTGGTGATGACGCAGCTGGTCTTGCAATCTCTGAAAAAATGCGCGGACAAATTCGTGGTCTTGATATGGCTTCGAAAAACGCTCAAGATGGTATTTCAATGATCCAAACAGCTGAAGGCGCATTGAACGAGACACATTCAATCCTTCAACGTATGCGTGAACTTGCTGTACAGTCTGCTACAGACACAAATACAGATGCAGATCGCACTGAAATTCAGAAAGAAGTTACACAACTTGCAAAAGAAGTAACAAGAATTTCAGCTACTACAGAGTTTAACTCGCAAAAGTTACTTGATGGGTCAGATGCAGATGGTAAAGTATTCCAAATTGGTGCTAATGCTGGTCAGAGCTTGACTCTTGTTCTCGGTAACATGGATGCTGCAACTTTAGGTGTAGGTACGGGTGCTGGTGAAGCTACTGTCGGTATCGATGTATCGACACAAACATTAGCAAACACAGCGATTACCACAATCAATACTGCTATCGAAACGGTCTCAGGCGAACGTTCAAAACTTGGGGCTACTCAAAACCGCCTTGAGCACACAATCAACAACTTGAACACGTCAGCTGAAAACCTTCAAGCTGCAGAGTCACGTATCCGTGACGTAGACATGGCGAAAGAGATGATGAACTTCACGAAGAACAACATCCTTAACCAAGCTGCACAGGCTATGATGGCGCAATCGAATCAGCAACCGCAAGCAGTCCTTCAATTGCTTCGTTAATTAGTTCTATAACAAGCATTATGACTCCCACGACTCCCCAAGAGCCGTGGGAGTTTTTTAATTTACATACATAACCTCATCTTCTCTTAATCGATTTTTCTTGATGTCTTGCCACTTGTACACAACAGACCAATACGTTCTACCTAACGCATCTGCGATTTCTTGATCCGTCTGTCCACGTAATTTTGAAGTGACAATATACTCAATGTCTCTCTCAGTGTAATCATTTTTTGGTTTCGAGGAAATCACTACTTTATCAGGATTTTGTTTTTTCTCTAGTGAGAAGCGATAGTCCCAATCTAATTTCCAAGCCATCGAAGGAATTTCAGTGGCATATGGTTTTGTGAACTTAAGAAAATTGAGAGCCTCTTGGGTTTTCTGTATTCGGAGGATGTAGTTATGTCCATCATTTCGTCGGCTTAACACAAATTGGTGTCCAAACGTTTCGTAAATGAATTGGCTTAAATAATTTAGTTCAGACGGATGGAAAGCTTGGAGGTATAAAGCGATGTGTGGAGTCAAAATGATTTGATTCTTTTTAGAACGACTTGACCTTGTCAAACAAAGACTACCGTCATCAAGGTAGAGCGCTAATAAAAAGACCGGGTCGGTGCACTCTCGTAATAGGTGAAGCGGGACGCTTTTTTTGCCTCCGATGTACAATTGATTACGTAGCCAAGTGAACAATTCATCGTGTTTTGAAGTAAGCGATGCACTTGTACCATTATTATTTTTGATGATACTTGAGAAAATTCGAGGAGCGTGATTCAATTTCCACTCACGGTATTCCAATTGTTTGGCGGAAAAGTGTTCACCATATCGCAAATTCGCATTGGGATATTTTTTCTTATGAACGCTGATATGACCGTCTCCTAATAAAGTCCCCAATAGTAAACTTTTCTCATAAGTCGTTAACTCGTCCCACTTCAAAATTAACCCCTCCTGATAAGAATGTATGTTCGTATATAATATACCCATCTAGTTGCACTGTATCCTTTTGTTTCTACTTAAGATTAGACAAATTAGTGAACACGATATTATTGAAGATTACGAATCTGATGCCGATATAGATAATGAAGAAATCATAATGAGGTGTGATAGCTTATGAATCCAATAATCTCTGAAGTCCGGCTCCACTTACCTTCTTCTGTCTTGCCGTATGAACAAACGAAAAACGTGTTCGTTGAAGCGAATCAAAAAACACTCGCAGACGAAGGAATTGTCATTCTCCCGACGCCTCAACACGTCACGAAGTTAGAAATGGCAGTCGAAAAGGCGAATCTAATATTAGAACAACAACGTACCGGTTTAAAGTTTATGAAACATGAAAAATTGAACGACTATTATATTCAAATTGTTGATACGAACAACGAAGTTATCCGTGAGATACCAAGCAAGAAATCACTCGATTTCTTTGCGGCATTCATGGAATTCAACCAACTCTTCGATGAGCGTATATAAAGGGGGCTTATCATGACGACACCAATCCGATTTGGCGGACTTGCCAGTGGAATTGATACCGATACAATCATTAAACAATTAATGAAGGCTGAACGTATGCCAGTCGATAAGCTTGAACAAAAGAAACAAACGACTGAATGGAAGCGTGATGCTTATCGCGAGATTAACCGTTCACTCATGACACTTCGAAACAGTGCTGTCGATCTTATATTCAGTCGGAACTTCTATGCGAAAACGTCAAGCTCTTCTGATGAATCGAGAGTATCAGTCGTTGCGGGACCATCAAGTGGAAACACAGCGATTCGTATAGAATCAGTGAGTCAACTGGCAACAGCTGCTACTCAAATCGTTGAGCCGAAAGATAAAAATGGAGTTGCAGTGACGAAGACAACAAAAGTCGCTGATATGAACTTACAATCAACTACTCAAGAAGTAACACTATCGACGGGAACAAAAGAATGGACACTTTCTCCAAAACCAAGAGCAGGAGCAACAGTTGCTTTAAAAGACGGAACAAATACGCCTATTGATGCCTCAAGTTATACTTATGATGAATCGACTGGGAAAATAACGATGAATGATGGCTCGGACGTGCCGGCTGGCTTTAAGGCTAGTTACACATCTGGGTACCAGATTCAAATTCGTTCCGATGAAGGCGGGGACTTTCAGACAATCAAGGTAGCGGAAGACGCAACCATGGAGAACCTAGTTACCGCTTTGAATGGAAAAGAATCAGGTATTTCTGCATTTTTCGAACCGATTTCTGGCAAGCTATCAATCACTCAAAAGCAGACTGGTGAAAATGCAATCATTGAATTTGACGCAACAACGAAAGCTGCTTTTGGTATCGATGCTGCAGACCTTCCGAAAGCAGGAACAGATGCTAGCTTTATGGTGAATGGTATTGCGATGACGCAGAGCTCGAACACGGTCATGATTGATAATATGACAGTCACGTTAAAATCAGAGTTTGCGTCTGGCGCGGTAACACTCTCTGCTGCTACCGACACCCAAAAAGTTTTTGATAACATCAAAGGATTTGTCGATAAATATAATGAGACGATTGATCTCATGAATAAAAAAGTTCGTGAAGAACGTTTCCGTTCATTTGCTCCACTTACGCAAGCGCAACGTGACGAACTTTCTGATGATGAGATTAAGAAGTGGGAAGAAAAAGCAATGAGCGGCATGCTTCGTGGTGATACGATTGTTCGTAGTGCGATGGATACAATGCGTAGCAAGTGGTCAAGCACAACATCAAGTACGAATGAGACTGAAATGAGGCAACTATTCCAGATTGGTCTCTCGACCGGAGCGGACTTCACAAATGGTGGAAAAATCGAACTAAATGAAGAGAAACTCAAGGCAGCTATCGAAAAAGACCCAGACCAAGTTTATCAATTGTTCACGAACGCAGAAACTGGGCTACTCCCACAAATTCGTGATGCAGCAACTAACTCACGGTCATCGATTACTCGGATTGCTGGGGCTGACGGATCTGGAGCTCCCACATATTCGATGGGGCGCGAAATGACGCAAATTGATACACGGATCAAACGATTGAATGATTTGCTAGTCGACAAAGAAAATGCCTATTATCGTCGCTTCGCAGCGATGGAGACAGCAATGAACCAGGCGAACTCGCAAGCCGCTTCACTGCAACAGTTCTTAGGCAGCGGCATGTAAGAGGAGGAATTTAAATGGTAGCCAACCCATATGCAGCATATCAAAACAATGCGGTCACGACCGCGAACCCACAGGAACTCACGCTCATGCTGTATGACGGGGCGCTCAAGTTTATGCGCCTCGCCAAACTCGCCATCGAGCAAGGGAATCCAGATTTGAAGAATAAGAACATCCAAAAGACGCAAGCCATCTTTCAAGAGATGCGCTTGACGTTAAATAAAGATGTTGCCATCTCGGCGAACTTGGACTCGCTGTATGAGTACATGTGGCGTCGTCTCGTTGATGCGAACATCCAAAACGACACGACCATCCTCGACGAAGTGCTCGATTTCACGACCGAGCTCCGCGATACGTGGAAGGAAGCGATGAAACTCGCGAAGCAAGCATGAGACCCATCGATGAAATCATCTTCAAAACACAGCGGTTAAAAGATTTACTGGCGAAAGTGCCTGAGGAACCGACTTATGACACATGGATGGACCAAATCCATGAACTGCTAGACGACCGCGAGCAATTGCTCGCGGCGCACGGTCCGGACTTGAAGGACGCTGACCAGACGGTAATCCGTCAGCTCGTCGATGACAGTCAACAGATTGCCCGCTTAATCGAGGCCGAACATCAACGGCTTGGTATGACGCTCGGTACGGCGCGACAAGAACGCAAGACGGTCAAATCATATGTCGATCCATACGAAGATGTTGACTCGAATTTCTCAGGATTATTCGATCAACAGACATAAAACAGCTCGAAGGCGCGCCTTCGAGCTGTTTTCGTTCATGAAGCTTTGATTTGTCGTCGCATTTTCAAAAGCATTCTAGATAGCGTGAACAACACCAGCCCGCTCATATTAAACTTCATGTAAACCGACAAGGCATCTTGAAGCGATGTCACCGGCAGAAAATTACTGAATATGACGAGCGGCAAAATCGTCACATGCATCGTGACCCAATGAATCAAAATCTGTTTCCGGAACGACCACCATCTTACTTCATAGATGACACTCGCCAAACCGAGGAAGAACGCCATCCCGCCATAGACGAGCATATTATGTACACCTTCCATATATCCGTTCCGCCACTGATACGTCGCAAGCAATCCGAATAGCGCGAACCACTTCACGCCACGAACGAATCCTGTTTTCAATAAACTCATCCATCTCGTCCCCTCATCTATTCGTTGTCATTAGTTACGACTCGACTCCGAAAAAGTTTCATTTTATTTGGTAGGGATGCAAAGATACCTGATTTCGTTTACAATCGATCCATTACCATTTAAATCGGTAAAAAATCGGGTAAATACCACTGTAACCGTTGCTTCTTTTCTGGAAAGGGGAGGGAAACAGATGAGTGAGAAAAAAGTGAAACCTGAGTCAATGAAAAATCGTCGTTACTTCGTCTACGGTCCAGAAGGGGCGTACGATGAGTATGTGGAACGCGACCCGAAAATTGAGGCGTATGTCGAAGACGATGCGCCGCTCGAAGACGGTCCCGATCCGTATGAGGAAGAAGATCTCAAATCAAGAGGATAATATAGCCAAAGTCAAGGTTCTTTCAAAGGCCTTGGCTTTTATTTGTGTAGGTCGGCAACCCTATACGTTTTCTTACACCGGTCGGGCTAGACAATCCAGTATGCTCATCTTATCAACCACCACTCATACGAAAAGGGAGAGAATGAAGATGAACATGAAACGATACGGATTGTTGCTAGTCTTACCATTGACACTACTTGTAGGCTGCGGGGAAGCCGATGAACTGAAGACGACGGCGACCGACACAGAGGAAGTCGTCGAGGCCGAAACGACGGAAAAACCAACGGCAGACACAAAAGAAGAAGCAGAAGTGCAGGAGAGTGAACTTGGTTCAAACCAAATCTTCATGAAGAACAAAGCGCTCGACATCAAAGAGACAATCGGCTCCGTGAACTTCGCCATCGATAAAGTGCAGACGTCGCGACTCACGGTCAACGAGGCTTATCGCGACTCGTTTGACGGGCAAGAAGAAGTGACGGTCGTGGCGATGAATGTCATCGTCGAAAACACGGTTGAAGACACCATTAGTTTCCACCCGAACCAGGCGACGCTCGTGACGAACACGGGGGAGCAAGTATCAGCCGACTTATGGTTCTCAGATGACGTCGGCGGCGAGTTCCTCGGGAAAGTAAAGAAAGAAGGAAACGTCCTCTTCTTCGTCAAGGCAATGCCAGAAGACCTAGCGGACGTGAAAGTCGTCATCGACGGACCGTCGGACGCGAACTATGAGTCGATTGGGGAGTCTCGCTACGAATATACAATCAACGTCACTAAATAAGAGAACGCGCATCTTCGCGATGCGCATTCTCTTATTGTCGTTGATGCGGCAATGGGATCGTCAACACGTTCCAGTTATCCCCGGCGAATACTTTCGCGAGAAAGACGATTTGCCCAACGTGATAACTATAGTGCGACACTTGTTTCTCGATCGCCCAGATGACGCTCTTCTCCTCCCCACGAATGAAGACCGTCTTGCCGAGGTCTTCTGGCGTGAGGCTCGCCAATACATCGTCCAACAGCTGCCAGCGCGCGTCCCACGTCGCCATGAGCTCCTCGCGCGACGACAGCTGATCCTCGAACTCGGCGTCGCGGTCTCGGTCCGGTTTCTCGCCGTCTGTCGTCAAGAAGTCGGTCCATCTGGATTTCATATTATTCGAGATGTGTTGCATGATGACGGCGAGCGAGAGGGTGTCTTTCGCGAGCACACGATGCAGGTCTTCGTCGTTCACTTGATTCAAGGCGTCTTCGGCGAGCTGTTTCTGTTCCTGAAAAATCGAACGTACCGTTTCGATGTAGCGAGCTTCAAACATGAAATGACCTCCTTTGGATTCTCAATAAGCATACACCAATCTCAAAATGATAAAAAATAATAGTAAAATAGCGAAATCCAAATTATAATAAGCATGAACCGTGCAATACGCCACCGCGCGATCGGTTCTTAGGTGCCCTGTTTAGGTTTTAACGTGAGTCATGTCGCGTTTATCTCCTTTCGGTTTGGGGGTTCACCCGTGAAGAGAACCGACCGCGTTTGTCTGTGAGTGGATGAGCGCGGTTTTTTTTGTATGCGAAAAGGGAGAGCTGCGGCTCTCCCTTTAGGCGTGTTCCAATCGAAAATCTTCCCAATGGTCCCGGGCCTGGTTCCGGATCCGCTCCGACACTTCTTTGCTGCCGAGAAGGATCCCATACCAACGACGCGCTTCTTCATAAAATCCGAGCGCGGCCGAAAGGTCCGCAATCCGCAACATGAGCTGGTCATACGGGAGGCCGGTCCGGACTTGATCGGTATAGGTTTCTTGTACCTCGTTATATTTGTCGAGCGTCCGCTTCATCCATTCACGTTCCGCTTTCGCATCACCCGTCAACCGATACATCCAGACGAGGCGCATGCCGAGCATGGCGACGACGGACGGTTTCTGCCCGCTCAATTGGGCCGTCATGACGGCGAACTTATACAGCGTGATGACGTGCTCCGGCGTCCGGTCACCGGCCAAGACGTCGGCGTTCACGCGCGGGAAGTATTCGGTCTCGAGCGCCTCGCGGTTGTTCTTCCGCACCTTGTCGAACGAGTCGTGGAAGACGAGGTGGCAGTGGCCGCAGACGGCCGGTTCATACAAGTACGGGTTCTCGCCGTCATACGTCGTATAGCCGTCCTTCGCGACTTCTTGCGGGCGGATGTGGCGCGACAAGACGCGCGGCGTCGTGCTCTCTTTCAAACAGTACGGGCATTTCACTTTCTTTGAAAACAGATGTTCAGCCATAGGTCACCTCACACGTACACGTTGACGAGCAACCCGCGAATCTCACCGACCTGGTCAAGCAGCGACAGGCGAGACGCCTCGCCCGAGATGACCTGGTCCGTCAACGCGAGCAGCTTCTGGTCGACCTGTTCGACGATCTTATAGATCTTGGCCCGGCCGCGGCGGTTGAAGCCGCGCTTGTCCTCGAGACGGAGTGCCGCGTCAACGGCGTCTTTCATAAAGTCTTTAATCAGTTGTTTATATTCAGCGAGCGACTCGACCGTCTGACTCTCGGCGAGGAGCTCGCCTTGTTCGTGGATGGCCGCGATTTGGCGCTGGAAGCGCTCGTGCTCGCGGTCTTCTCGTTTCTGTCCGATGACGTTCGAGAATGAGACACCAGGCTCGACGTCCGGTTTCTTCGCCTTGCCGGCGCCGAGGAGCGACTGCGTCTCCATGATGCGACGAATGTCCATAAGGATCCGTCCTTCCTTAAGTTAGTTCAATAATTGTAACACGCCTTGCGGCAACGCGTTCGACTGGGCGATCATCGCCATGCCGGACTGGTTCAAGATGTTCAGGCGGGCGAAGTCCATCATCTCCCGCGCCATATCGGCGTCACGGATTCGTGACTCGGACGCCGTCAAGTTCTCCGAACCGATTGTGACGACGCTGATGTTCGCTTCTAACCGGTTCTGGATGGCACCGAGCTTCGAGCGCTCGAGCGAGACGGCGTTGATGGCAGCATCGAACTTGGTGATGGCCTCCCCGGCGTCGGATGCGGTCAACACACTGATGCCGTCAATCCCGAGGGCACCGGCGCGCATGTCGGCGACGTTCAAGATGACAGCCTCACCACTCCCGGCACCGACTTGGAAGAACAATTCTTTTGCGCCTTGCGTGTATTCGCCGTTCATAATCTTCTTCGAGTTGAATTCGGTCGTCTCGGCGATGCGCGTCACTTCTTCAGTGAGTGCGGTAATCTCTTCTTGAATCGCTTTCGCGTCGTCACCGCTGAGCGTCCCGTTTGATGCCTGCACCGATAGTTCACGCATACGCTGGAGGAGAGCGTGTGTCTCGTTCATTCCGCCTTCGAGCGTCTGCGTGAGCGAGATGCCGTCAAGGGTGTTACGTTCGGCCATCGACAACGAGTCGAGACGCATGCGCATTTTTTCTGAGATGGCGAGACCGGCCGCGTCATCAGACGCTTTATTGATGCGGACACCGCTTGAAAGTCGATCCATCGTCTTCTTCATCGTCGCTTGGTTCATCGAGAGCGACGTATAGGCTTTTAAGGCTTGAACGTTATTGGTAATTTTCATAGCGGTTTCCTCCTAACGGTTGCGGGGTTAGCTTGGCACGCTCCATTGCTTCGCTCCAAGTGTGGTCTAAATCTTTCGCAAGGTCACGTAATTCCTCGATTTTAGACAAATCTTGTTCAATCAACGCCTCGAGGCTCGACTTTGCCATATATAAGTAAATCTCATCGAGCTGGGCCGAGATGATGCCGCCGTTGTCGTGCAAACCTTGGTGCAGTTTCGCGAGCAGCTCGCGCGCCTGTCGGAGGTGGCGGTTTCGTTCGGCAATCGTCGTTGTCAATGCGTGTTCATAATGATATGTGAGGGCGTGAAGCATCGCTTGCGTCAGCTCTTCGGCGCTCATCTCATATAGTCGGTTCGGATTCATCATTGTTCTCCTTTAAGTGAGTCGAGTTCTTCAATCAACAACAGTACTTCAGCCATGACGTCATACAGCTCGGGCGGGATGGCGTCACCGAGGTCAAGGTCGAGCAGGTGGCCAAGGAGCGAGTGGTCATGCTCGATGGCGACACCGCGCGCTCTCGCCTCATCTAAAATTTTATCGGCGACGGCACCCGTCCCGCGGGCGACGATGACCGGTGCCCGGTCCGTCGACTCGTCGTAACGGACGACGGCGGCCGTCTTTCGTTTCGTCAAATCCATGCGTTGATACATGTCGGCCTCCTAAATCTTGAAGTCGTAACCGGTCGTCGGGGTTGTCACCGGCTCGGCTTCGACTTTCTCGGTCTTCGTCAGCGGTCTAAACTGCGTCGTGACGCTCTTATAGCCGATCGCCTCCAAAGTCGTCTCGATCTTTCCGAGGAGCGGACGGGCGAGCGTCTCGACACGCTTGTCATCGTGCTCGAGCGTCAGACGTAAATTACGGTCGATCGCCTCGAGTTTCACCGCAATCTCGCCGAGCCGTGGCGTTTCGAGCCGGATGTAGAGGACACTGTTTTCCCAGTCGACGACGTCACCGGCTTCCCGGTTTTGGATGTGGACGTGGATGCCTGTGTCAATCTCTTGCACTTTCGCCGGCAAGGCAAGCAGGAGCTGATGCAACTGGCCACCGTCGAGCCGGTTGAGCGTCTGTTGGACTTGGAAGAACGAGGCGAGACGCACCGCCTCTGGGTTCGTCGCATCCGCTTTGACAGAGAGACCAGACGCCTGGACACGCTGCGCCGTTTCTTGGATGACGCGGCCCGACAGCTGTTGGTCAAGCTTGAACGGCGGTATTTTCGCGATCTCGCCAGCGCGGCTCGCTTGATGCGGGATATATTCGAGTCGGACGTGGTTCGGCACGTAACGGAAGTCGTTCAACGCAGCGCGCACTTCTTTAATGAGTGCGGCACTCTCGGCCGGTTTCGTCGCAAGCAGGCCTAGCGCGACGTCAAGTTTCGCCGTCATCGACACGAGCGCCTTCTCTTGCGTCGCGTCCGTATGTAACAAGGCGTCGGTCTTCTGGATGAGCTGCGTCAACCGGGTCGATACCGTCTCGAGGGCGGGGCGGGCCGTGTGCGGACTCGTCTCGACGAGCGCGGCGACTTGGCCGAGCTGTTTCGTCACGGTCGCCTGTTCGTTCCGGAACGTGTTCGTCACCGTCGCGAGATGGTTCGTCACTTCCTTGACGACGACTTGTCGTCCGGATGGGAGCGTTACCGCATCAAACTGTGGTCGGTTCGTCGGAACGTGAAGCGACTCGACCGATTTTTGCGGGACCGGAACGTCACGGATGATGCGGTCGACCGTCTCCGGTGTCGGTGTGACGCGTTCGCTCACAGGACGGGATAAGTTAACGAGTTCGACGAAGCGTTCTTTTCGCGGATACGGTGCGTCCGGCGGCGGTGGCTTTAATTGCTCCCTCGCCTCAGAGAGGGTCGACGCAGCGATCATGTTTTTGACGTCTCGCGGGATGTCCGGGGTGTCGACCGTCTTCAATAGAAGAATCGCGTCGCGCAGGTCGCCTTTCATCGCCGTCTCGAGCAAGCGGACCGTGTCCGCGTTCATCGGCAGGCGCCCCGTCTGGAGCAGGCGGCTGACGGCGCTCCGCACTTCGGGCGGGAGCGCGGCGAGGAGCGTCTGAATCTTTGATTCGAGCTTCGCCGGCTGACTGGCCGGTTCCGCTTCTTCTTTTGCCGGGACGACCGTCGCGAGGAGCGTGCCGTCTTGGTCGGCGAGCGTCACGTGGAACGGGTTCGTCTTCGGCATGCCGTCCTTGAACGTGAGCTCGACTTCTTCGCCGTTGATTTTGACGATGGCCGTATCGGGGCCGGTCTGTTTGACGAGCTCGGCCTTATAAACCCGGTTCGTCTGGATGCCGGCGCTCGCTTGCACGAGGGCGAGCGATTGGGCTTGGATTTGCATAGTTGTCACCTCGACCAATATATCGACCTCTTTTTAAAAAAGTGAAGCAAATTAGATAAGAAAAAACCTCCCGTCACATGACGGAAGGCAGGTCAAGATTCGAGCACAGGGCTCATGTTCAGTTGTTGGAACCGGGCGACGAGTTCTCCCGTCGCTTTGATTTGATTCTTTAGGACGTACGCGGTCGCGTTCGTCTGAATCCGGCGGCCGTCTGTTGTGACAATCAGACCGTTCGGATTCCCTTCGACCGTGACGATTTCACGGACGTGGGACCAGGCGTACCATTCGCAGTCTTCCCGTTTTGGTGATTTCGTCGGGAAGAAGACGAGACCGCTCGTCGGTTCGATGACGACAGGTACTTTCCCTTTGACACCGGCGACGCGCTTGGCGATGAAGATCCGTTCCTCGATCGAGCTGTTGTATTGGCGGCAAGAAAGCTGCAGCAACTGATACGGCCTGAGCGGGGTCGAGATTTCCGTGCCATCTTCGAGAATGATTTGCGACTGCTTCATCATGTCGAAGCAAGGCAAAATCGCCACGGTTCGTTTCGTGATGCGATATTTTTCGTCGGAATAGTAGGGGCGCATATGCTGCACCATCCTCCTCATATTGGATTTTCAGGATCGGCTAAATGTTAGCGGCACAAACCTAAATCATCTCTTCCATGATATATCACAAAAAATGTAAACTCAACAAGACAATATGAAAAGTAGGGAAATATAATTCCAATGTAAGCCAAAAAGTAAATCGTTTGCAAAATATTGAGAAAGTGTTTGTCACGCCATCCATAAGGTGGTAAGATTACCGGTAGAGGGAAAGCCTCTGTATTCTTCAATGGTGAAAGGAATGGATTTACACATGGTAGGTAAAGTAAAATGGTTTAACTCAGAAAAAGGTTTTGGCTTCATCGAAGTTGAAGGCGGCAAAGACGTTTTCGTACACTTCTCAGCAATCCAAACTGACGGCTACAAATCACTTGACGAAGGTCAAGAGGTAGAGTTTGAAATCGTTGATGGCGAGCGTGGCCCACAAGCGGCTAACGTTGTAAAATTATAATTTCAAACGAAGCCGGCTCTCTCGTAGAGCCGGCTTTTTTGTTTTCCTCACATAACGTACAAACCTTAAAATACGCGTTTAAAAATCTGTCAAACGGGTACAAACCTTTTATACCAACCGACTTCGTGATGAGACGAATCATTCGGAACAAAATTGTCATTATTTTCTGATGATAACGTTTTCATAACGAACGAATTCGGGGTATACTAAATATGAGCCACCTGGTTCCACTTTCTTTTCAGAAATGAAGCAGGAGATTCCGTCACATGTGACGAATCATTGGGTCAAGCGGTTATTTTAAGGAGGAGTTCAGATGATTTATAACATTCGCGGCGAAAACATTGAAGTCACACCAGCCATCCAAGACTATGTCGAGAAGAAGCTGGAGAAGTTGACTCGGTATTTCACAACTCCTACGGATGCACAGACGGCTTACGTCAACTTGAAAGTGTACAATGAAAAGCAAAAAGTAGAAGTCACGATTCCGATGCCGAACTTGTTGCTTCGTGCTGAAGAGACGAACCTCGATATGTACGCGGCGATCGACCTTGTCGTCGACAAGTTGGAGCGTCAAATCCGTAAACACAAAACGAAACTCAACCGTAAAGGACGCGCCAAAGAAGGCGGGATCGGCGAGTACTTCAAAGCGCTCGAAGGCCCGGAAGACGTGGCAGTGTATGACGATGAAGAGTCAGAGCTCGAACTTGTGCGGACGAAGCGTTTCACGCTCAAGCCGATGGACACGGAAGAAGCGATCCTTCAGATGGATATGCTCGGCCACAGTTTCTTCGTCTTCTCAGACGCCGAGACGGGCAACACGAACGTCGTCTACCGTCGGAAAGACGGCAAATACGGCTTGATTGAACCAGAATAATCTTAACTCGACTATCACACGGCCTCCCTCGACGGGGGCCGTTTCGTTTTGCCTTTCCTTGAAAGCGCGGGTCACTTCGGTTAAACTGTACATTAGGGAAAAAACATGCATTTTATAGGAATGCTGAGGAGATATGAGTATGGCGAACTTTTTGAAAGATTTATTTGCTCCACAGAAACGGATATTGAAAAAAGCAGAGAAAGCGGCTGACCTCGTCGAGTCGTTTGCTGAACCGATCAAAGCGTTGTCTGACGAACAGTTGCAGGCGAAGTCTGAAGAGTTCCGCGGCCGTCTCGCGAAGGGCGAGACGCTCGACGACATCCTCCCGGAAGCGTTCGCGGTCTGCCGCGAGGCGTCGGAGCGCGTGCTCGGCATGCGTCACTACCGCGTCCAGCTCATCGGGGGATACGTGCTCCATAACGGTGACATCTCCGAGATGAAGACCGGGGAAGGGAAGACGCTCGTCGCGACGCTCCCAGTTTACTTGAACGCGCTCACGGGCCGCGGCGTCCACGTCGTCACGGTCAACGAATATTTGGCCCGTCGTGACAAAGAGTTGATGGAACCGCTCTACTTCGCGCTCGGCCTCTCGGTCGGCTTGAACGTCTCGAACATGGGACGCGAAGAGAAGCAGGCGGCATACAACTGCGACATCACGTACTCGACGAACAACGAACTCGGGTTCGACTATTTGCGCGACAACATGGTCCTCTACAAGGAAGACCGCGTCCAGCGCGAACTTTACTTCACAATCGTCGATGAAGTCGACTCGATTCTCGTCGATGAGGCGCGTACCCCGCTCATCATCTCGGGATCGGCCCAGAAGTCGACCGAGCTCTACACGCGCGCCGATGCGTTCGTCCGCACACTGAAAGTCGAGGACGACTACACGGTCGACGTGAAGACGAAATCGGTCCTCCTCACGGACAAAGGGGTCGACCTCGCCGAGAAGTTCTTCGGCATCGACAACTTGTTCGCGATTGACCACGTCTCGGTCAACCACCACGTCGGCCTCGCCCTCCGTGCGAACGCGGTCATGCACCACGACGTCGACTATATGATCCGTGACGGCCAAGTCATGATCATCGACCAGTTCACGGGCCGGGTCATGGACGGACGCCGCTACTCGGAAGGGTTGCATCAGGCGATCGAGGCGAAAGAAGGCGTCGAGATTCAACGCGAATCAATGACGCTCGCGACGATCACGTACCAGAACTACTTCCGCATGTATGAGAAGCTCGCCGGGATGACCGGTACGGCGAAGACGGAGGAAGAAGAGTTCCGGAACATCTACAACATGCAGGTCGTGACGATCCCGACGAACAAACCGATTCTCCGTCAAGATAGCTCCGACCTCATCTTCAAGTCGATGGAAGGCAAGTTCAAGGCGGTCGTCGAAGAGATCACGGCAGCGCACGCGACAGGCCAACCGGTGCTCGTCGGGACGGTTGCGGTCGAGACGTCTGAATACTTGAGCAAGCTCCTCTCGAAGAAGAAGATCAAGCATGAAGTGTTGAACGCGAAGAACCACGCCCGCGAGGCCGAGATTATCGAGAACGCCGGTCAAAAAGGCGCGGTCACGATCGCGACGAACATGGCCGGACGCGGAACCGACATCAAGCTCGGCGAAGGCGTCATCGAGCTCGGCGGTCTCTACATCGTCGGCACCGAGCGTCACGAGTCACGCCGGATTGACAACCAGCTCCGCGGTCGGGCCGGCCGTCAAGGGGACCCGGGTAAATCCCAGTTCTACTTGTCGCTCGAAGACGAACTGATGCGCCGTTTCGGTACCGACAGCCTCCAGAGCATGATGGAGCGTCTCGGGATGGACGACACGCAACCGATCGAGAGCCGCATGGTCTCGAAAGCCGTCGAGTCGGCCCAAAAACGCGTCGAAGGAAACAACTACGACGCGCGGAAACAGCTCCTCGGTTACGATAACGTCATGGCCGACCAACGGAAGGTCATGTATAAGGACCGGGCCAGCATCCTCGAGAACGAGTCGGTGTCTGACATCGTCCGTTCGATGATGCAAGACACGGTCGAGGCCGGCGTGGCGCAATATACGCCGCTCGAGCTCGTGCCGGAAGAATGGAACATCGACGAGCTCGCGCACTGGGCGAACCAGACGCTCGCGCTCGAGAACTCGGTCGAAGGGAAAGACTTCTTCGGCAAGGAACGCGAAGAGATCACGGAGCTTCTCCTCGAGCGCACGAACGCGCAGTACGAGGCGAAACGTCAACTCGCGCCGCCAGAGCGGTTCAACGAGTTCGAGAAGATCATCGTCCTCCGTGCCGTCGACTCGCACTGGATGTCGCACATCGACCATATGGACCAACTCCGCCAAGGGATTCACTTGCGCGCTTACGGTCAGAACGACCCGCTCCGCGAGTATCAGGCGGAAGGGATCAACATGTTCGACGCGATGAACGCGGCCATCTCGGAAGAAGTGACCGGATTCGTCCTTCGCGCCGAGGTCGGCGACAACCTCCGTCGTGAGAAAGTCGTCGAAGAAGAAGTGGCCGTCTCTGGCAAGGACGACGCTCCGGTGAAGAAGAAGCCGGTCCGTCGCACCGAAGACCAACGTCTTGGCCGCAACGACCCGTGCTGGTGCGGATCGGGCAAGAAGTTCAAGAACTGCCACGGTAAACAACAAGCTTGATTTTTTAAGAGGCGAGCCTGCTCGCCTCTTTCCTACGGAAAGGTGATACACACTATGGAAATTTCAGATATTCGGAACGAACTCGAGGCGATGGCCAAACGCCTCGACAACTATAAGGCTTCCCTCAACTTGACGGAGAAGCAGGCACGTATCGCCGAGCTCGAGAACGAGATGACGTACCCGGACTTCTGGGACAGCCAAGAGAAGGCGCAAAAAGTCATCGACGAATCGAACGGCTTGAAAGCGATGGTCGACAAATATCAGGCGCTCGCCGACGGACATGAGGACGGCGAAGTGACGCTCGAACTCATCAAGGAAGAGCCGGACGCCGAGATGCAACAAGAGCTCGCCGAGATGGTGACGGAGCTGAAAGGTCAATTCGACGAGTTTGAGCTCGAGATCCTCTTGAACGGGCCATATGACGCGAACAACGCCATCCTCGAGCTTCACCCGGGAGCCGGCGGGACCGAGTCGCAAGACTGGGCATCGATGCTCCTTCGCATGTATCAGCGTTTCGCCGACAAGCAGGGTTGGAAAGTCGAGACGGTCGACTACCTTCCGGGCGAGGAGGCCGGCGTCAAGTCGGTCACGCTCCGCATCGTCGGGCACAACGCCTACGGGTACTTGAAAGCGGAGAAAGGGATTCACCGTTTGGTGCGCATCTCGCCGTTCGACTCTTCAGGCCGCCGTCACACGTCGTTCGTCTCATGTGACATCATGCCGGAGTTCGATGACGACATCGAAGTCGACGTGAAGACCGAAGACCTCCGCATCGACACGTACCGCGCGTCAGGCGCCGGCGGTCAGCACATCAACACGACCGACTCGGCTGTCCGGATCACGCACGTGCCGACGGGTGTCGTCGTCTCGTGTCAGACCGAGCGCTCACAGATCAAGAACCGTGAGTCGGCGATGAAGATGCTCAAGGCGAAACTTTATCAACGCGAGCTCGACGAGCAGCAACGTAAGCTCGACGAGATTCGCGGCGAGAAGACGGACATCGGCTGGGGTAGCCAAATCCGTTCGTACGTCTTCCACCCGTACGCGATGGTCAAAGACCACCGGACGAGCTATGAAGTCGGGAACACGGGCGGCGTCATGGATGGGGACATCATGGGCTTCATCGACGCGTACCTCCGTAAGACAAATATGTGATGCATGTGGCTCAAAGACCGATGTCTTTGGGCCACGTTGTATGTAGAGGAGAAAACCTTTAATGAAGCAAATCGTCAAAGACTACATGTATTTACTGACCGGGTCCGTCTTCGTCGCCTCGGCGTTCAGCTTGTTTCTACTCCCGAACAACCTCGCCTCGGGCGGCGTCAGCGGGATCTCGATCATCACGTACGAGCTGTTCGGCATCTCGCCGGGGGCGTTCCAGCTCGTGGCGAACGTGCTCCTCCTCGTCATCGGCTGGATGATCCTCGGGCTCGGCTTCGGCGTCAAGTCGCTCGTCGGCTCGATCTTCTTGCCGGGCGTGATCTTGTTCTATGAGTTGATTGACGCCGGTGCCGCAGTGAACGATACGTTGCTCGCGGCCGTGTTCGGCGGGGCGGGCGTCGGGATTGGCCTCGGCCTCATCTTCCGGGGGCGCGCCTCGACGGGCGGGATGGACTTGATCGCGCAGATCCTACATAAGTTCACGCACATCCCGCTCTATCTGTGTATCGCCATCCTCGACGGGGCGGTCGTCCTCGTCGCGGCGGTGACGTTCTCGTTCACGACGGGACTGTATGCGCTCATCGCGCTGTTCATCACGATCAAGATGATCGACTTCGTCCAGCTCGGCTTCACGCAAGACAAGATGGCGTACGTCATCTCGGAGAAGCGTGACGTCATCACGCGGGCCGTCTTCGACGAGCTCGACCGCGGGGCGACCGAGATTCAGGCGATTGGGGCCTACTCGCGACTCGACCGACCGATGCTCCTCGTCGTCGTCCGGCAGAACGAGGTGAGCCGGTTGAAGGAGATCATCCGTCGCATCGACCCCGACGCGTTCCTCGTCTTCAGCGAGGCGCACGAGGTAATGGGGCAAGGGTTCACGTCGGACAAACGCTACATCAACGTGCCGTAAGATGTGTAATCTTTGTGTACTTTTCATGAGATTAGGTTAGGAAGCGCTTCAGAACGGCTATAATGGTAATTGTAGGTTATTTCTACAACTTAGGAGGGGAACCCTATTATGAAGAAGTGGATGATGGCCATCGGCCTCGGCGCCATGCTCACGCTCGGTGCGTGCGGTGGCGGCGATGAGGAAGACACGTCAGGCAACGATTCGGGGACGACGACAGGCTCAATCGACGCGGAAGCGGTATACGCGCAAAACTGTGCGGCTTGTCACGGCGCGAACTTAGAAGGGATGAGCGGTCCGGCTTTGACAGACGTCGGGGCACGCTTGTCGGCTGAAGACATCGAAGGAATCATTCGAAACGGGAAAGGCGCGATGCCTGCGAACGTTATCCAAGATGACGACGAGATCGCAGCCGTTGCGGCTTGGCTCGCTGAGAAGAAATAATACGGAGACCACGGGGCGACGAGGGCACTGGAAAACTTCAAATGATTTTGAACAGAGGAGCGTCGTCCCGTGAGGGATGGCGCTCCTCTGTTTTCATCGCCCTTTAGCCGCCCTGTCCGGCACGCCGCTTTCCTGGGGGCGGGCGTCGAGCCGCATCGCGACGGTGTCGCTGCTGGGTCTCGCCTTGCCCGCTGATTCCCCGGGAGTCGGCGTGCCCTCGGGCGGCGCTGTACGCGCCCGGCATTCCGGACTATACTGGCAGTAACCAACCAACTTGGAGGCGATCCCGATGATGCCCGACCTGCCGAACATGCCGCCGAGCCCGTATGCGGCCCTCTATGATCTGTTGATCCCGGCCGATGACGAGCTGCGGCTCATCCACGACCTCGTCCCGTTCGATTTCATCACCGAGTTGCTCGAGGACACGTATTGCCACGACAACGGTCGGATGGCCGTCCATCCTGTCCGGATGTTCAAATATCTGTTCCTGAAGGCGCACTCGAACCTATCGGACGTCGACCTCGTCAGACGGGCGAAGACCGACCTCGCCTACAAATATTTTCTGGATTTGGCGCCGGAGGATGACGTCATCAACCCCTCCTCGCTCACGAAGTTCCGCCGTCAGCGTATGGACGACGACGAGCTGCTCGACAAATTGATCGGGCACACGGTCGAGGTCGCGAAAGGGATGGGGCTGCTCAAGGGACGGACATTGATCGTCGACGCGACCCATTCCCGAGCCCGATACGGGCAGAAGCCGATTGGGAAGGCGATCATCGAGGAGGCGAAGGGACTCCGTCATGCGTGCTACAAAGAAACCAAGAACGCGAAGGGGCGCTTTCCGGAGAAGGTGGACGAGTCGGACATCGACCAGCTCCTCTCGTATGCGCTCGCCGTCGCCGAGACCGTCGAGAGCAAGATGCCCGAGCTTATGGCGCGCGAGCACATCCGTGACCGGATGAACCGTGTCCGCGAGTTC
>NZ_JNAA01000006.1:0-778 GCF_000696055.1 Exiguobacterium sp. AB2 | reverse complement strand
GAGTGCGTGGATTGAAATTTTGTCGAAGTGGCGGAGTTCATCAAGGAGTTCCATCGCACTCTTCGTGAGTGCGTGGATTGAAATCGGCAAAGACGGCGATGTCGCCCGGACGTACTTGATCGCACTCTTCGTGAGTGCGTGGATTGAAATCACTTGGTGACGCTGTTATAAATCCACAGCCGACATCGCACTCTTCGTGAGTGCGTGGATTGAAATGACGAACTGTGCGTGTTTGCCGTAATTGCCATAATCGCACTCTTCGTGAGTGCGTGGATTGAAATAAGCGTCGCTTGATCGGGATGAACGACCGGTGACATCGCACTCTTCGTGAGTGCGTGGATTGAAATGTTTCTGAGTACGAACTTATTGAGCGTAGGCTCATCGCACTCTTCGTGAGTGCGTGGATTGAAATTTTCAGTTTCGCGAAGTCCTTCGCCTTCAAGGCATCGCACTCTTCGTGAGTGCGTGGATTGAAATACGAACACGCCTTCTCGGATGGTGCCCTGCACGTCATCGCACTCTTCGTGAGTGCGTGGATTGAAATTACGGTAGGTGCGCCGCCGTCTGACGCAATCAAATCGCACTCTTCGTGAGTGCGTGGATTGAAATTACTTCCGTGATGAAGCGCTCAATGAACGCGTCACATCGCACTCTTCGTGAGTGCGTGGATTGAAATTTTTTGTAGTACCGTGTAATCCGCGCTTTCGGATGACATCGCACTCTTCGTGAGTGCGTGGATTGAAATATTTTAATTAGCTCCCTTTAAATGTGATTTTCT
>NZ_JNAA01000005.1:0-29440 GCF_000696055.1 Exiguobacterium sp. AB2 | reverse complement strand
TTGTTCGCAGGGCGCTTGATGACTTTCGGTTTGTCTTCGATGCGTTTCTCGATGACGTCACCGCGGTAAATCTCGAGCTCCTTCAATTCGACGCCGAGTTGACGGGCGAACGCCTTCAAGTGCTTCAAGTCCTCATCGGTCACGAGGGAGAGCACAGTCCCGGCCGCGTTTCCACGAGCCGTCCGGCCCGAGCGGTGAATGAAGTCGTCAATCGATTCGGGCAAGTCGAAATGGACGACGTGCGTCACTTCTTCGATGTCGAGGCCGCGAGCGGCAAGGCCCGTCGTGATGAGGAGTGGGTACTCGCCTTTGCGGAATTCACGGAGCGTCTCGACGCGTTCCCGTTTGCCTTTTAAGCTGTCGAGCATGCGATAGTTCACGTTCATCTTCTCGAGCTCTCCTTTTAAAGGCGGCAAGAACGAGCGGTTGTTGATGAAGGCGAGCGCTTTGACACCGTCGACGTGAGACAGACGGCGGAGTAGCTCCGGCTTGTAGCGGCGTGTCGTCAACATGTAGCCGAACGTCACTTGGTTATTCACGGCCCGCTCGATTTTAATGTGAGCCGGTTCATTCAAGAACGGTGCGGCCCAGGCGTTCAACGAATCCGTCAACGTCGCTGACACGAGCGCGATTTGGCGATTTGCTGCCGTATGCTTGATGATCCGCTCCGCGGTCTCGGTCAACCCGCTGTCGATGATTTGATCCGCTTCATCGAGAATGACCGTATGCGTCTCATGCAATTTTAATTTCTTCTTTTCAATCAATTCGACGAGACGTCCCGGTGTCCCGACGATCAAATGCGGCTTTTTCTTCAGACGATCGATTTGGCGTTTCAGTTCAACACCACCGATGAACGAGGCGATGCGGACATCACCTTTCTCTGTGAAGCGTTGGGCGACGTTTTGAATCTGCATGACGAGTTCTCGTGTCGGGGCGACGATGACGACTTGGATGCGTTCGTTCGTCGGGTCGATTTTCTCGATTGCCGGTAACAAATAGGCGAGCGTCTTCCCGGTGCCGGTCGGCGCCTCGATGGTCACGTCTTTGCCGTCAAGCAAGAGCGGGAACGCTTCTGCTTGGACCGGCATTGGTTCAGTGAAGCCGAGGCGCTCCCAGGCTTCGTTAATAAATGGTTTTGTAAAGTTCATATCAGTTCTCCTTATCGTTGGGCAAAAACAAAGGAAGCATAAGCGCTCCCTGTCTCAAATATAACGAACATGTTCGGTGTCGCCGTCAAATGACGAGCGCAGTGTCTGGGTATACGTTTGGCCGTCTTCGATGAGCGAAATGTGCACATCGATTCCGTCGGCTGTCCGTTCGATGCCTTCGAGCGTGAACCCTTGGTAGACGCGGTACTGTAACTCCGTCACCAACTGCTCATACGGTTTTAACTCGGGATGCGTCGCGACGACATCAATCGGTCGTGAGACGAGCGCGACGAGTAAGCTGTCTCGATAATCGATGAAATCTTCGTTTTCGATGTCATCATCGAAGCGAATCCAAAATCCTGCATCTTCAAATTCTGTAATGAATCCGTCACGCGATTCTCCGGCTGAATCGACTTTAAGTGAAATTCGGTCACCGACTTTCAAGTCGTGCTCAGGTGTCAATGGTTCATACGTCATGGGAAGAACCCCTTCCTCTTCTACAATGTTCTGCCTTCATTGTGTCTGAAATGCGTCAAAAATTCAAGTTCTATCCCTGAAGTGTGAGGGATATCACGCTTAAATCTGTATACTTCGTCACAGAAAACTAAGAGGAGTACAGATGACGCTGAAGTCACGCAACCATGCGCCTCATCTGTTTCAAATTTGAGTGATGGACTAGTATAACAGATAGTGAAGCGCTTACAAATAGTGAGATGTATCAACGTTCATTAGATTGTTACAACATTCACAAGTTCGTAATACATCTTGTTCACTTTTTCACGTACACTCATATTATAGAAAGCAGGCAGTTATCTCAACCTATGAGGAGTGACCAACCATGGCAACCGAAATCAAATCAGCGTGGTCAGGATTTGTTCCTGGTCAATGGACGACGGAAGTGAACGTCGGGGAGTTTATTCGATTGAACCGGCACGAGTATACGGGAGACGACCGTTTCTTGGCGGGCCCGACAGAGGCGACGGATCGTCTTTGGGCACATGTGATGGAATTGACGAAACAAGAGCGAGAACGTGGCGGGGTTTGGGATGTTGATCAACATACGCCATCGACCATCATCTCGCACGGACCAGGATACTTAGACAAAGCGTTAGAGAAAGTCGTCGGCGTTCAGACGGATGAGCCGTTCAAACGCTCAATCCACCCGAACGGCGGGATTCGGATGGTCGATGCGGCACTCGAATCGTACGGATTCGAGCCGGATCCGCAGATCACCAAAATTTATTCGGACATTCGGAAGACGCACAACCAAGGTGTCTTCGATGCGTACACGCCTGAAATGCGTGCGGCGCGGAAATCGGGGATCATTACGGGTCTTCCTGATGCATACGGACGCGGACGCATTATCGGAGACTATCGTCGCGTCGCTCTTTATGGTGTCGACTTCTTGATGGCTGAACGGAAGAAAGATTTGGCGAAGCGTGGTGGCTTCTTGTCTGAAGCCGATATTCGGACACGCGAAGAAATGTCGGAACAGCTCCGGGCGCTCCAAGAATTGAAACAGCTCGGTACGGCGTACGGGTTTGACCTCGGCCGTCCGGCGGAAAATACACAAGAGGCGTATCAATGGGTGTACCTTGCTTATCTCGCAGCCGTCAAAGAACAAAACGGGGCCGCCATGTCACTCGGACGCGTTTCGACGTTCCTCGACGTCTATGCAGAGCGTGACATCGAAGCTGGTCGTTTGACGGAGTCGGATGTCCAAGAAATCGTTGATCACTTCATTATGAAGCTTCGAATCGTCAAGTTTTTACGGACACCAGACTATAACGAACTGTTCTCCGGTGACCCGACATGGGTGACCGAGTCAATCGGTGGCATGAGTGAAGACGGTCGCTCGAACGTGACGAAGAGCTCGTTCCGCTTCCTCCATTCGCTCTCAAACCTCGGCCCGGCTCCTGAGCCGAACTTGACGGTGCTCTGGTCAACGAGATTGCCAGAAGGGTTCAAGCAATACTGCGCGAAGATGTCGATTGAGACGTCGGCTATCCAATATGAAAACGATGATCTCATGCTTCCGACGTTCGGTGACGATTATGGGATCGCCTGCTGTGTGTCGCCGATGAAAATCGGGAAACAGATGCAGTTCTTCGGCGCTCGCGCCAACATGGCGAAAGCACTCCTCTATAGCATGAACGGGGGACGCGATGAGAAGAGCGGCGACCAGATCGCACCGGCTTGGGAGATGAACACGGAAGACGTCCTCACGTACGAAAAAGTGTACGCTGACTTCGACCGGACGCTCGATTGGCTCGCTGAACTATATGTCAACACGCTCAACGTCATCCATTTCATGCACGACAAATACGCGTACGAACGTATCGAGATGGCGCTCCACGACCCTGAGATTTTACGGACGATGGCATGCGGCATCGCCGGCCTCTCGGTCACAGCCGACAGCCTGTCAGCCATCAAATATGCGACCGTGAAACCGGTCCGAAACGAACAAGGCATCGCCGTCGACTTCGAGACAGAAGGCGACTTCCCTAAATTCGGCAACAACGACGACCGTGTCGATGCGATCGCCGTCGAACTCGTTGAATCGTTCATGGAAAAAGTACGCAAGCATAAAACGTACCGTGATGCGCTCCATACGCAGTCGGTCTTGACGATCACATCAAACGTCGTCTACGGCAAGAAGACAGGGAACACACCAGACGGACGTCGCGCCGGCGAACCGTTCGCACCAGGTGCGAACCCGATGCACGGCCGGGATACGAAAGGGGCAGCCGCGTCGCTCTCATCAGTCGCGAAACTCCCGTTCGAACACGCGCAAGACGGTATCTCCTACACGTTCTCGATCGTCCCGAAAGCGCTCGGTAAAGAAGAAGTGGCACGTGAACTCAACTTGGCGGCACTCCTTGACGGTTATATGGGCGGGGCACATAAAGGCCATCACTTGAACGTCAACGTCTTCAACCGTGAGACGTTGCTCGATGCGATGGAGCATCCGGAAGAATATCCACAGCTCACGATCCGTGTCTCAGGTTACGCGGTCAACTTCATCAAGTTGACACGCGAGCAACAGATCGACGTCATCAACCGGACGTTCCACGGTTCACTGTAAACAAAGGCTTGGCGGCCTTCACTCGAGGGCCGCTCATTCGTTAGGAGGTCATTTCGATGACAATGGGATATGTACACTCGGTCGAATCGTTTGGAACCGTTGACGGCCCGGGAATTCGTTTTATCGTCTTTTTACAAGGTTGTGCGCTGCGTTGCCTCTATTGCCATAACGCTGATACGTGGGATTTCAAAAAGAATAACCATCGTTCGGCGGAGGACGTCATTCAAGAAGCGCTCAGCTATCGTCCGTTCATGGAAGCGTCAAAAGGCGGCATCACGATTTCTGGGGGCGACCCGCTCGCGCAGCCAGAGTTTTTAGAGGCGCTGTTGCGTGAGGCGAAGAAACACGGGCTCCATACGACACTCGACACGTCAGGTGCACTCCGTCCCCCTAACTTGGACGCGATTTTGGACCATACCGATCTCGTCTTGCTTGATATTAAACATATCGACGATGACATGTGTAAGAAACTGACCGGACGGAGCAACGTCAACACGCTCGCGCTCGCCGAACACTTATCCGAGCGCGGAACGAACATGTGGATTCGCCACGTCCTCGTCCCGGAATGGACACTCGATGAAGGCGCACTCCGCCGCACGGCAGCGTTCATTCAAAAACTCGATCACGTCGAGAAAGTCGAAATCTTACCGTACCATGAGATGGGCGTCTATAAATGGGAGGCGCTCGGTCTCGACTATCCGCTCAAAGGAATCAAACCACCGACGACGGAAGAAGTCGAATGGGCGGAAGGGATCTTACAAGGAACGATTTAAAAAACTGCGTAGACCAACACGGTCTGCGCAGTTTTTGGATTATAAATGCTTTTGACTCACGTGCAGCCGGATGGCTTCCTCATCGAGCGGGCGTTTGGCGACGCCGGTCTCGACGGCCGCGGTAGCGACCGCGACGGCTACGGCCGGTGCGACGCGTTCATCGAACGGACTCGGGATGACGACCCCGTTCGTCAAATCTTCCTCGGTCACTAGGTCGGCAATCGCATGGACGGCGGCTTCCTTCATTTCCTCATTGATTTCGGTCGCGCGAACGTCAAGCGCGCCGCGGAAAATGCCTGGGAAGGCGAGGACGTTGTTCACTTGGTTGGCGAAGTCCGAACGGCCGGTCGCGACGACGCGGGCGCCTGCGTTTGTCGCGAGGTCCGGCATAATCTCTGGAATCGGGTTCGCTAGGGCGAAGATGATCGGGTCGACGGCCATCGAACGGACCATGTCTTCCGTGACAGCCCCGGCCGCCGAGACGCCGATAAAGACGTCGGCCCCTTCGAGCACGTCGGCGAGCGATCCTTCGTGTTGCTTCCGGTTCGTCGCGTTGGCGATTTGGTCTTTGAACGGGTTCATCCCTTCGACGCGACCTTCGTAAATCGCGCCTTTCGTGTCGCAGATGACGAGGTCTTCGACACCGAAACGCTTCAATAATTTGGCGATGGCGATGCCGGCTGCACCGGCCCCGTTCATGACGACGCGGAGTTCCGGCATCGTCTTATCAACAAGGCGTAGCGCGTTGACGAGACCGGCCAAGACGACGATGGCCGTGCCGTGTTGGTCGTCATGGAAGACGGGAATCGGAAGCGATTGTTTCAACCGAGCCTCGATTTCAAAACACTCGGGTGCTTTGATGTCTTCTAAGTTGACCGCGCCGAACGTCGGTGCGAGCAGTTCGACCGTCCGAACGATCTCGTCGACGTCATGCGTGTCTAGGCAGATGGGGAACGCATCGACCCCGGCGAAGCTTTTGAACAAGACGGCCTTCCCTTCCATGACCGGGAGGGCGGCCTCCGGTCCGATATTCCCGAGACCGAGGACGGCACTACCATCTGAGACGACGGCGACCGTATTGGCCCGGAGTGTATAGTCATAAGATAATTCTTTATCGTCAGCGATGCGTCGGCACGGCTCGGCTACACCCGGTGAATAGGCGAGGCTGAGCGCCTCTTTCGTGTCGACGTCGACTTTCGGTGTCGTTTCCAATTTTCCGTGATGGAAAGCATGCATCTCGAGTGCGCGTTCATTCAATGTTTTCATGTCTCTCTCCCTATGGCTAAAACGATTTTGTCTATGGCGATTCGTGTATATTGTAACGAAGTAACCGCTTTCTTTCGAGGGGTTTGTGCACATTCAATGGAACAATTTCTGAACGTATGTTCATAAATATCGGACTCGTGTTAGGATATGGTACTAATCGAAGCCGTAAAAAGAAGGAGACACGGCTATTTCCGTGTCTCCCGATTCGTTATGCTTTCGTCTTTCGTTTCTTCTTCTCGGCGATGCGAGCTGCTTCCGCTTGTCGTTTCTCGGCGTAGCGGAGTTCGCGCTCGAGTTTGACGAAGCTTTGATACCGTTTCGCATCGAGCGTTCCGGATGTGATGGCGGCTCGGACGGCGCAGCCCGGTTCGTTGCCGTGCGAACAGTCGCGGAACCGACACGCCTCGGCGAGCGTCTCGATATCGCGGAACGTATCGTCAAGGTGGTCGGCCCCGTCCCAAAGTCCGAACTCGCGCATCCCGGGCGTGTCGATGACGAACAAATCGTCAATCTGGAACAGTTCGCGATGCGTCGTCGTATGCTTGCCGCGTTCATCGCTCTCGCGGACGGCCTGTGTCTCGGCGACGGTCGTCCCGGCGAGCGCGTTCGTCAGCGTCGATTTCCCGACACCGGACGAGCCGACGAGGACGATGGTGCTTCCGCCCGGCAGTGCGGCTCGCAACGCTTCCACGCCGTCCCCAGTGACTGCACTGACAGGAAAGACGTCGACCCCAGGAACCGTCAACGTGAGCTCGTCGACGAGGGCATCTGCGCTGTCGACTTGGTCCGATTTCGTCAAGACGATGAGCGGTGTGGCGCCGGTCTCCCATGCGGCGAGCGAATAACGCTCGAGGCGGCGCAGGTTGAAATCGTGGCCGCACGCCATCGTGAGTAAAATGAAATCGACGTTCGCGCAGATTAGCTGTTCGCGCGTCTCGTTGCCGGCCGCTGCCCGTGAAAGGACAGTGCGTCGTTCAAGGAGACGTCGAATCAAGCCTTGACCATGCTCGCGAACGGTGAACTCGACATAGTCGCCGATGACGGGATAGTCGCGCTCGCTCTCGGCCTCATGCCGAAATTTTCCGGAGACGCTACACGTGTAGGTTTCGTTCTCTGTCGTGACGGTGTACATATGTTGGAACTGTGCCGTGACACGTCCCGTTGTGCTTGTTGTTTGATTCAAATAGAATCCTCCCTTTAGTAGTGGAGGACAGTCGCCCTCCGATTGGCTGACAAGGTCGGTACTGCATGGATTACGGTGCTCATAAAACATCATCCTTTCGTTGTTCGATAGCAGTAGTATACCACATCGATTGAGAACGCTAACATCTCAGTCTTCAGACCGAGGGAAAACAGGCCTTCCGCTCGTCGCATCCCGAAAAATAACGTATTATGATAAGAGTGTACTTAACGAGGAGGGATGACAGATGAATCGCCAGGTGAAGCAAGTGCTGTTCATCGTGGCCGCGATCTCTTTAGTTCTCGTTCTAATCGGCTTTTTACCAAATATGATCTTATTTGGTTTGGGGGCGCTCTTAGCACTGTGGGCTGGAGTCAGATTCATGGCTGTGACACATGTCGGCGCGAAAATCGGTTACGGCGCACTCGCCGTAGTCGGGATACTCACGGTATTGTCGAATATTTGGGCGTTAATCGGAATTTTGGTAGCATGGGTCCTGTTTAAAGGGTATATGATGTATGCCAACCAAAAGCGGGATGTCGAGATTTTTAACGCGGACGGGTCGCGTGCGAGCGGAAGTAGCTTTCAATCGTTTGACCAAGTCTGGCAGAAGTTTGTAAACCGTCGCTAAGATTCACAAGGAGGATACGATGATGAAGACACCATTTGACCAGTTTCGTGATTTAGCTAATGAGTTGACGAAAGAGTTATCGAAAGAAATGAAGAAGTATCAAGATAAAGAGGCGCCGCGCTCGAGCGGTGAAGCCGAATTGAACCGTCACATCCGTGGCGCTGAAAAAGAAGCGTTGTCGGTCGAACGCCTCGTCGAGCGTCAAAAAACGTTGCTTGATGAATTGGCGACAAAACGTGATGACGCCAAACAGATGGCCGATAAGCGATACGAGCAGACGGAATTGGCGAAAAAAGCGGGTGAAGAGAAGCTTGCCGAACGGGCCGCCCTCGAGTCGAAGCATTACGGGGAACAATACCGCTACTTCGAAGGGTTGATCGATGAAGGAACGCGTGAACTCGATGCCCTCGAGCGTCGTGCCCTCGAGATGCGTTTGAAACTCGATGAGATGCAAAACAAACGTTACGAGTTCGCGATGCGTCAAAACATGGACTTGTTGAAAGGGGCACTCGACCAAATTTTCGGGGCAGACACGTCGAAATCGCATCCGTTCACAGAAGAGGAAGAGAAGAAAGAGTCAACTCCAGAAGAATCAATCGATTCGGCAGACGAAGATGACTTTGAAGCAAAACTGAAAGAACTTGAGCGTCGTTTCAAACAAGACTGACGCGACGGTTCAGCGATGGTCCGAGATGGATTCGGGCCATCGCTTCTTTGCTTCATATTACATATCGGGAGAGGAGGAAGCCGGGTGGAACGTTGGAACACACGCCAAATTATCGGATTTATGATTATCTTATTTGCCATCGGTCTATTCATCGACATCGTCACAGGCGGCAATAGCGTCTTGTTCAGCATGATTTTACCGTTACTTTTGCTTTACATCGGACGTCGCTTTAGCCGGAAAGGCAACCAGCCGGTCAGCTATGTCTTTTATGGCATCGGTGGCATCATGCTCGTCGGACTCATCTTCTCATCGGCCGCTTTCGGATTTGTCTTGTCAGGACTCTTACTCATGTTCGGATATCGTCTTTATAAAAATCGTCCAATCGAATCGAATCGATTCCGCACACACCTCCGGCAAGAACAGGCGTTTTCGTTCGGCACAAAAGAGTCGGGACATTACGTGTTGAAAGACACGAACGAGTTCTTCTTGCTGCGTGACGTCGAAATGGACTTGTCTCGCGCCATCATCCCGGAAGGAGAGACGTTCTTACTGTTGAACGGACTAACTGGTGACGTCCGGATCTTGATTCCGGCAGGGTACGATTATTCGATTGATGCCTCGATTGGATTTGGTAAGATTCAAGTCGATGAATCGAACTATTCGCCGGTGTTCAATCGCCGTTTCTATACGGCGTCGGACGACTATCCGACGGCGACGCGCAAAGTCCGGATTCATATCGTGCTCATGAGCGGAAGTGTCGAGGTGATGACGGTATGAAAAAAGATTCTTACCCAAGGACGGTCGTCTGGCATCAACTATTTAGTAGCTTGTTGACGGCGCTGTTCGTCACATTAGCCTTTTTAATAGGTGACTCGACTTCACTCCGAGATTTGTTCACGCGTGAAGAAGGGTTGCCTTTCGGTGTGTCCATCCTCGTCATCGCCGTTTTGATTGGCAGTGTGTTCGGGGTCGGGTCCTACTTTTACTTACGCCGCGATTTTCGGGAAGTCGCGAACGCTTTATGGAAACTAGAGAACCAAAAAGAAATTACGTTTCGTCCGCTGTCCCCATATCGTGACACGTTAGAACGAATCGTCCGCATCAGCAAACAACGGACCGAAATGGTCGAAGTCGCCAAACGCGTCGGGGATCGTCCTGTCAGCGTCGAGGAGGCGCGGAGTGAAGCGGTCGTCGAAGAGCGTCGCCGTGTCGCCCGCGAGTTGCACGATTCGGTCAGTCAACAGTTGTACGCCATCTCGATGATGACGACTGCAGCGAAGCAGACGATTGACGTCAAACCGGACGTCGCCGCCAAACAGATTGCACAAGTCGAGGTCATGGCCCAAACCGCCCAAGCCGAGATGCGTTCGCTTCTTTTGCAACTGCGTCCGGTCGAGCTCGAAGGGATGACGCTGAAGACCGGGATTGAACGGTTGTTAGAAGAGTTGTCTCGTAAACAATCGACGGAACTCGTCTGGCGGCTCGAAGAAGTTCATTTGTCCCGTCACACGGAGAACGAACTGTTTCGCATCGTCCAAGAAGCGATTAGCAACACCCTCCGTCACGCCAAGGCGAAGCGGCTCGAGATTGAGATGCGGACCGTCCAACAGACGGTCATCTTGAAAATCAATGATGACGGCATCGGGTTTAATGTCGATGATACACAAGTCGCCTCATATGGCTTACAATCGATAAGAGAGAGAACGGCCGAGGTCGGTGGGACGTTACGTCTCGTCAGTGTGCCTGGTGCCGGTACTCAAATTGAAATGCGCGTGAAACAACAAGTGGAGGGATTGGAATGATTCGAGTCGTATTAATTGATGACCACGAGATGGTCCGGGCCGGGGTGTCGGCTTTCTTGTCGACGCAACCGGACATCGAAGTCGTCGGCGAGGCCTCCGACGGGGCGACGGGCGCGGAGCTCGCGATCGCGGAGAAACCGGATGTCGTCTTGATGGACCTCGTCATGGAGCCGGTCGACGGGGTCGAGTCGACGAAACGCATCAAAGCGAGTTGGAAAGAAGCGAAGATTTTAGTCGTCACGAGTTTCTTAGACGATGAAAAAGTGTACCCGGTCATCGAGGCGGGGGCGATGAGTTACGTCTTGAAGACGGCGAACGCCAACGAGATTGCCGACGCGATTCGCCAGACAGCGGCGGGGAATCCCGTCATGGCCGCGCAAGTGACCGGTAAGATGCTCGAGCGTCTCCGTCATCCAGAAACGACGCTTCATGAGAGTCTGACGGCACGGGAACGTGAGATTTTACAACTGATGGCTGAAGGGAAAGCAAATCAAGTCATCGCCGATGAATTGTACATTTCGCTCAAGACGGTGAAGACACACGTGTCGAACATTTTGACGAAGCTCGACGTATATGACCGGACCCAAGCCGTCGTCTATGCGTTCCAGCACAACTTGGTGAGCAAATGAGCGGTGTCGTGATTCCGACGTTAGAAACGGAACGGCTGACGTTGCGGCCGCTCGAGGTGGTCGATGCAGGTCGGCTGTTCCCAATCTTTTCGAACGCGACCGTATTGAAGCATTACGGCATGGAGCCGCACGCCACAGTGGATGAGACGGTTCAAATGGTGACGAACATGGTCGAGGGGATGCGGGCGGGGACGGTCATCCGTTGGGGAATCGTTCGCAAAGACGACTTGACGTTGATTGGGACCATCGGCTTTCATAATCTCGTTCCACGCCACCGCCGCGCCGAGGTCGGATATGAGATTCACCCGGACTATTGGCGTAACGGCTATGCGTCCGAGGCGTTGCAAACGACGCTCGACTATTCAAGCCGCGTGGCAGCGTTTGATCGAATCGGGGCAGTCGTCTATACAGAGAACGTCGCCTCACAACACATGCTTGAGCGGAACGGGTTCATACGCGAAGGCACGCTCCGACACTACATGCGCCAAGATGGCAGGGCACATGACGTTTATATGTATAGCTACATACACGAAAGGCAGGATCACGAATGATCCTGCCTTTTAGCGTTTCTGGGCCTCTATTTGTTCGTCAATTTCTGATAGGTATTCCCATCGTTCCATCTTCGAATCGAGCGCTTCTTTCAACGTCGAGATTTCGGCATAAATCTCATTCACTTTTCTTATGTCGCTCCCGGCATCGGCCAAGCGTGCCTCAGCTGTCTCGATGGCAGACTCGAGTGAGGCGATGTCGTCCTCAATCGTTTCCCATTCCTTCTGTTCTTTGAACGTGAATTTGACGACGTCCGTCTTGACGCGTTCTTTCTTCTCTTTCGGTTCCTTTTTCGCCTGCACCTTCGTCTCGACGAGCGAGGCTAAATAGTCGCTATATTCGGCATGATAGACGTTGATTGAGCCGTCTTCGAACGCGATCAGTTGGCCGGCGATTCGATCTAAGAAATAGCGGTCGTGGCTGACGGCGATGACGGTTCCGGGGAAAGATTCCAAATAGTCCTCGAGAACGGATAACGTCTCGGTATCGAGGTCGTTCGTCGGTTCGTCCAAGAACAAGACGTTCGGCTCGTCCATCAAAATGCGGAGAAGGACGAGACGTCGTTTCTCGCCACCGGACAGCTTCGCAATCGGTTTATATTGCGCATCCGGCGTGAATAAGAACCGCTCGAGCATTTGGCTCGCCGTAATCGATTCACCGTCCGGGGTGTGAATCACTTGCGCGATGCGTTCGATTTCATCGATGACACGGCGTGACAAGTCCTCGAATTCGACTTGTTGCCCGTAATAGCCGAGATGGACCGTCTCGCCATGCACGACCGTGCCGGACGTCGGCTCGAGCCGCTTGGCGAGGAGGTTCATGAGCGTCGTCTTACCACTTCCGTTCGGGCCGACGATGCCGTACCGTTCACGGCGACCGAACAACCAGTTGAACTCACGGATGATGGGCGTGTCGTCATATTGGAACAACAGGTGTTCGACTTCAATCACCTTTTTCCCGAGACGGCGCGATCCGACGGATACCTCGAGTACCTCGTCTTCGGCGAGCGACTCCTGATGCTTCAAGTCTTCGACGCGTTGAATCCGGGCCTTTTGTTTCGTCGTCCGTGCTTTGGCGCCACGTCGGAGCCAAGCGAGTTCACGTCGCAGGATGTTCTGACGTTTTTGTTCCATCGATTGCGTCCGCGCTTTTCGTTCGGCCCGTTTCTCGAGAAACAGCTCATAGTTCCCGTCATAGAAATAGCTCGTCCCGTCCGCAATCTCCAAAATGTGGTTCGTGACACGATTTAAGAAGTAGCGGTCGTGCGTGATGAGTAGGATGGCACCACGATAGTCCGCGAGCACCGTCTCGAGCCAAGCGATCGTATCGGCGTCGAGTTCGTTCGTCGGCTCGTCGAGTAAGAGCAAGTCCGCTTCGTCGAGCAGCGCCGCAGCGAGGGCGACCCGCTTTTGTTGACCACCCGACAGAGAACTGACGTCAGCCGTCACGTCCGGAAGTCCGAGCCGGTTTAAAATCGATTTTAATTTCGCCTCGGTTTCCCACGCGTCAGCGGCATCGACAGCTTGTTGGGCTTTCATGAACCGCTCGAGCCGCTGCTCGCTCGCCGGATCGGCTTCGAGTTGTTGCCGCGCCTGTTCATATGCTTTTAACGCCAGGACGGACGGAGTCTCGCTCGTGAACAGCGCATCTAAAATGGTTTGGTCAGGTGCGAATTCGACCGTCTGTGTCAAATAACGGATTCGGTAGTCGTTCGGGTGTTGCATCGTGCCGCGGTCGGCCGTCTCCACCCCGGCAATGATTTTCATAAAGGTGGATTTTCCAGAGCCGTTGACGCCGATGATGCCAATCCGATTCCCTGGGTGAATCGTCATCGTTACGTCGTCGAATAGGACTTTATCGGCAAACTCTTTATGGATCCCTTCGATGGTGAGTAAACTCATGACACATCTCCTTCTACGATTTGACGAATCGCGGCTTCGACCGTGGCGGCGACTTCCTTATTCGGGATATCGGCCGGATTGATGGCCGGAAGGAACGTCACGTCAACCGTGCCGGGCGTGATACGGTTTTTCGTCTCGAGTAGATGGTGGCTACCTTGAATCGCGACCGGGACGATTTTGGCACCGCTCGAAGTGGCGAGTGTCAGACTGCCGGCTTTGAATCCTTTCATCGGTCCGCCTTTCGAGCGTGTGCCTTCTGGGAAGATGATGATGGACTGTCCGGACTTAATCGTCTCGACGCCAGAGCGAATCGCCTTGATGGATTGCCGGCGGTCACTCCGGTCGATAAAGATACAACCCATCAGCTCCATCCAATGCGGGATAATTGGGAATTTTTGAACTTCGATTTTTGAAATGAACGCTTTCGGGTGTTTCGTCGCCGTGATCATAATCGGAACGTCGAAGTTTCCTTGGTGGTTCGCGACGTAGACGACCGGTTCGTTCGGGATGTTTTCGAGTCCCTTCACACGAACGTTCGCCCCGGCAACCTTTAATAAAAAGGTGGCCCATTTATAGGCGATGTCTTGCACGTAACGATAGCGGGCCGGTACCTCGATCGTGCTTGCCTTCTTTAAAAAACGGCAATGTCACTGGAAGTACGGCAAAAAAATGAGAAAAACCAAATAGCGGTGCGAATCATACATTTGTCTCCTTTCCATGTAGCGCGCAATAAGAAAGAGTCTTCTTCTCGAATGGAGAATCCGACTCTACGACATGAAACCTTATTCCCAGAAGCGAGAATCGCTTTCCTCTTCTTCTTCCTCGAGTTCGAACGTCATTCGTTTATTCACCGGATCGACGACGAAGTAAGCACCGTCTTGCTCGATGCTTTTGATTTGCATCGCTTGATCGTTCCCGATTTCAAGCGTGAGCCGAATCCGGTTGTCATCGTCGACGAGCAAGATCCCGTCTTCTTTTAACCACAGTTCCATGACCGGTGAATAGCGTAAGATCCATTCGTTCGATAAGGGGATTTCATTCATACGTGTGTGTGCCTCCTACGGTTCAAATCCGTTATGCGATCTACTATCTTCATTAGAATAACAAAACTGACCGTCGAAGACGAGTGTTATGTAGAGCGTTTGCGCGAGCTAGAGTGCATCCGGGCGACGATTCGATTTATTCGCTTTTGGTCACGTCGTTCTTTGAGCAGGTTGTTCGTTTGCGCAATCAACTGCTTGCATGAAGACAACCCCATCGCGAGCAGCGCTGCGAATAAGAACGTGCCGATCGGGTCCTTGAAAAAACCGGTTTGGAACGAGACGGATAAACCGACGACCGAAACAATCGTGGCGAGAAAGTAAAATAGCATGAGTGACTCTTCCTTTCCGACAAGATTCAAAAAGTGCCGAACGTTAAATTCGTTCGACAATCGCCAGATAAATTCCTTTTTCTGTCGAACAAAAGAAAAAAACGCCTTCCCGAACGGAGAGGCGTTTCACTCTTGAACCATTGTGACCGATGAAGACACGTTCGTGTCGACACCGTTTGAGAAAATGAAGCTAAGTGATGCGAGAAGGGCGAAGAACGTAATCAATAGCCCCTTCATAAAGCGTTTCGCAAATGAGCGAGATTGAACATCAAACATTTTATATCCCCCGTTCGGCCATGGCTGAAACCTAATTGTTAAACAACACTCCTCTTATAATAACGTTTTCAAAATGTGGATACTAGATGGGAATATGCCGTTCACAAAATTGTCACAATCATTTGAACATTATCGGCATAAGACGGTCTTTTTTTCCTTCATATGAGGGTTTGTGTTCACAATTTGGTCACATTCGGTTGGGGTAAGAAAAACGAACGTGATATGATTAGGAACGTGTGTAGGTAGGTATACTGACAGTAATAGAAGAAAAAAGGATGTGGATGTTATGGCATTACGCGCAGGAGAAGTCGTGGACTTGGTCGCAGAACGTTCCGCTGATTTCGGTGTGTTCATCGGAAACGGTCGCGAAGAGGTACTACTTCATCGAAAAGAGCAAACAGAAGAAGTCACGGTCGGACAGACCGTACGTGTCTTCCTCTATCACGATTCAGAAGGGCGTCTCGCTTCGACGATGACGATCCCGAACGTGACGTTTGACGAGTATGAATGGTTCGAAGTGACGGGCGTCCGTTACAATACGGGTGTGTTCGTCAATATCGGGATTCAAAAAGACGTGCTCGTCTCACAAGACGACCTTCCGGAAAATCGGTCGTACTGGCCAAAAGAAGGCGACAAGCTATGTGTCCGTCTCAAGTACGACCAAAAAGGGCGCCTCTTGGGCGACCCGGCTCCTTACGCTTACTTGAATTTATTGGCCCGTCCCGCAAAAGAAGAGTGGGGCAATCAGGACGTATCGGCAATCGTGTTGAACAAGCGAGACGTCGGGGTCAACGTTTGGGTCGAGAACGAGTCGCTCGGTTTCTTGCATGAAGCAGAAATGACACGTTGGCCACGCCTCGGTGAGCAGTTGACGGTCCGCGTGACGAAAGTGAAACAAGACGGTACGGTGCTCGTCTCGATGAAGCCGCGTGCGTATGAAGCGATTGAAGGGGATGCAGGAAACGTTCTCTCTTATATTGAAGAACGAGGTGGCCAAATGCCTTATGGCGATAAGACGGCACCTGACATCATCGACCGTGAGTTCGGGATGAGCAAAGCAGCGTTCAAACGCGCGCTCGGCAAACTGTTAAAAGAAAAGCGAGTTGAAAAGCTCGACAACGGCTACAAATTGAAATAAGATTACTCATGTTGACGCGGTCGTGAAAAGTTTTAGAATGTATTTCTTTCATTTTAGAAACGAATACGTTATAGTTAGTAAAGTTGACTAAGAGGAAACATTGAAAGAACGTCTGTTGAACGAACTCTCAGACGTTTTTTGTATGAACAAAGGAGAATATAATTTGACAAAATTTCAAGATTTACAGTTAAGTGAAGCATTAGTAAAAGGTGTACTCAAAATGGGCTTCGAAGAAGCGACACCGATCCAAGCTGAAACAATTCCTGTCGCACTCACTGGAGTGGACGTATTAGGACAAGCACAAACAGGTACAGGGAAAACAGCAGCTTTCGGTATTCCGACAATTGAGCGAATCGATTCAAAGGCGCGTCAAGTCCAAGCACTCGTTCTTGCACCGACACGTGAACTTGCGATTCAAGTTGCAGAAGAATTGAACAAAATCGGGGAAGCGAAACGTGTATACGCACTCCCTGTTTACGGTGGTCAACAAATCGACCGTCAAATCCGCGGCTTGAAAAAGAACCCACAAATCGTCGTTGCGACACCAGGACGTCTCATGGACCACATGAAGCGCAAGACGATCAAACTCGACGAGATCCAAACGGTCATCTTGGACGAGGCGGATGAAATGCTCAACATGGGCTTCGTAGAAGATATCGAGACGATTTTAGCTGGTCTTCCAGCTGAGCGTCAGACGCTTCTCTTCTCAGCAACGATGCCACCACAAATCAAGAAGATTGCTGAGCGCTTCATGAAGTCGCCGACAATCATCAAAGTAAAAGCGAAGGAAATGACAGTTGAGAACATCAACCAACAGTTCCTCGAATTGCGCGAAGGCCAGAAATTCGATACGCTTTGCCGTTTGATTGACATCGACTCACCAGAACTCAGCATCATCTTCGCTCGTACGAAGAAACGCGTTGACGAAGTGACAGAAGCCCTTATCAAGCGTGGTTACACGGCTGATGGTCTTCACGGTGACTTGACGCAATCAAAACGCGACCAAGTCATTCGTCGTTTCAAAAACGGCACGATTGACATCTTAGTCGCAACAGACGTTGCAGCACGTGGTCTCGACATCTCAGGTGTGACACACGTTTACAACTTCGATGTGCCACAAGACCCGGAAAGCTACGTGCACCGGATCGGACGTACAGGCCGTGCTGGTAAAACAGGTACTGCTCTTACGTTCATCACGCCACGTGAGTTCGGCCAAGTCAAAGCAATCGAGCGTGTGACGAACAAGAAGATGAACCGTCGTCACGTACCGACAATCGCGGAAGTACTTGAAGGCAACCAAAAGCAAGCAGCTGAAGAGTTGATCGAACGCGTTCAAGCGGGCGATTTCAAAGCTTACACGCAACTTGCGACAGAGCTTCTTGAAGAGTATGAAGCAGTTGAAATTCTTGCGGCAGCCCTTCGTGGATTGACGAAAGAGCCGGATTCAACACCAGTTGAAATCTCATACGCAGACCCAATTCGCGTGAAGCGTCAAGGCGGACGCAACGACCGCGGTGGATACCGTGGAAACCGTAGTGGCGGCGGCGAACGTCGTGGCGGCGGAGACCGTGGCGGCCGTAGCGGTGGCGGCGGTGGATACCGTGGCAAACGTAGCGGTGGAGACGACCGTCGTCGTTCGGACGATCGCCGTCGTTCAGACGACCGTGGCCCACGCCGTCCACGTGACTAATCGATAAATCAAAACCGCATTTCCTTAAGTGGATTTGCGGTTTTTTTATTGCGGTCATGCTACACTAAACGAGTAGAGATGGAAGGATGAGGTGTCAACGGATGGTAGAACTTAGTTTCGGTTTCGTCATACTGTTGGTATGTGTATTGGCGTTAAAGCCAATCGTATCAAAGACGGACCGGCCGAATTTTCGCTATATCCCCGTAGCGACGTTACTATTTGGCGCGATGATTTGGCTCGTCATGGCCATCGGTGTCGGTGGGAAAATGGGAATCGGCTATGGGGTAATGAGTATCGTGTATTTCATTGCTTGTTTCGGTGCCTATATGTATGTGCATACACGAGCGAGCTGAAACCGGCTCGCTTTCTTATTTTTGATTAAATGAATGAGGTGATGACGAGTGGATGCAGTGGATGTGATGATGAATCCAGACGAAGTCGAGGTGACGTATGAGCCGATTCTTGGGGCGGCTACGTTTCAAGTCGAAGGCTATATGGTGCATGGCCAGTTCAGGGGTGACTCGCTCACATCGTTCTTTTATGATGACGACGTGCCGGTCGAGTATCAGCTCGACATCGCAAAACGGATGGAACGTTTGGCTGCGGAGTCGCTGCGAGATGCGAAACAGTTCGTCACGTTTCGATGCCGGGCCGAATGGATTCTTGAAGCAGGGGGCGAAGCGTTCCTTGCGCCGCTTCACGAACTGAACTTCCCGCTCCATCGCATTTACGTGACGATTCAAGGGACCGATCTCGTCGACGTATCGAGACTGTCGCGCGTCGTCCAGTATTATCGTTCATACGGGGTGAAAATCGCGCTCGATTTCGCTGAGTCGACGAGCATCGAGGACATCATGGCCATCGCGCCGGAGCTATTACTCGTGGACTTAGCGACGATGGTCGAGAAGAAGACGTTGCCGGTGACGTACCCGCACATGTTGCAAACGATGGAGTATATCGCTTCAAAGCTCGGGGCTCCGCTCCTCTATAAATCAATCGATCACGTCGGGCAGTTGCGTTACGCGTGGCAACACGGTGGGCGTTTTTACATGGGCGGACTGCTTGGCCAGCGAGCGACGTCGCCTGTTCTGGAGACGAAAGGGATGAACGTCCTCGCGCAAGAAGTACCGTCATTCTTTCTTCACGACCAAGAACGGTTGCAGCGCCTTTATGAACTCGAATTTGAGTTACACCGTCAAATCCAAGAGCTCGCGGCCGGAAAGTGGTCCCGTGACAAGAAGGATGAGTGGCTACTTCATCTCGCGACGAAGCTCGAAGGGAAGTTCGTGCGGTATTATTTGACCGACCGTACCGGTTTCCAGACGAGTGCGAACGTTTATCAGGCGGATGCCGAATGGAGAGTCGACAATACGTATCGGGGTTACAACTGGAGCTTTCGTCCGTATTTCATTCAGACGATGGCAGCGATGCGTGTTCGCGGGCGCGGTTATTTATCCGATGACTATCGAGACTTCAGCTCGAATGAAGTGACGCGGACGTTTAGCTATCCGTTGCCAGATGGCATGTTCTTATTCGCCGACTTGTCGGAGGAATACTTATACCAAAATCGATTATTAGACTGAAAGAGGGATATATGATGCTTGATTATGATTACGACGCGTTACGTGAAATTGGACGCATCGTCGCCTTGGCCCGGGATGAGATGGCGAAAGCCGTCACACCGGGAATGACGACGAAACAGCTGGATGAGATCGGACAACGAATTCTCGAAGCAGAAGGAGCGGCATCGGCGCCGATCACGATGTACGAGTTTCCGGGCTATACGTGCATCTCGGTCAACGAGATTGCCGCACATGGCATCCCGGGCGAACTTGTCATTCAAGACGGGGACCTCGTCAACATCGATGTTTCGGCTGTGAAGGACGGTTATTACGCGGACACTGGGCGGACGGTCATCGCCGGTACGCCAAAATCATCACAGCACGAACGGCTCGTCGAAGTGTCGCTCACATCGCTCGAAGCTGGGCTCAGCAAAGTAAAAGCCGGGACGAAAGTGAACCAAATCGGAAAGGCGATTTACGCCGATGCAAGAAAGAACGGCTTCACGGTAATCCGCAACTTGGCCGGACACGGGTTGGGGCGTACACTCCATGGGGAGCCGGAGTCGATTTCGAACTACTATAACCGGGAAGAAAATGACATCTTGAAAGTCGGCCAAGTCATTGCCGTCGAGACGTTCATCTCGACGAAAGATGAAGTCGTCTATCAGTCGGAAGAGGACGGCTGGTCGCTCTTCACGCCAAACAATAGTCTCGTATCGCAATTTGAACATACAGTCGTCGTCACAGAGGACGGCTATGAAGTGTTGACGGGTTCGTTCCGTTGACTGCCTCAGCTTGTTGACTAACATCAATTGAATCGCTCGTCCTTCCGGCGCACACGCTTTCCGCAGGTAATCCCGGAGCCGCATCGCGACTCGCGTCGCTGCTGGGTCTCCGTCGGACGAGCAACACAAACGGTCGCCGTCGGTGGCCGTTTGTGTTTTTCTGGAGAACTCGATCTTCTTGAACACAAAAAAGACGAACCGAGCCGCTTTTTGCGAATGGGTTCGTCAACAGCCTGAGGCAGATGACGCCCGTCATCTGCCTTTTTATTTCAGTTGAATCGTCTCTTCGGCTAAACGCTGGATCTTTACCCAATCAGGTCGCGGGTCGTCCGGGATGGTGAGCTGTCCGTCGTTGACCTCGAGCGGTGTGTCGAGCAAATCGGTCTCGAAATAGGCGCTCGTTCCCGCCATGTCGGCTGGGTAAGCGGCACCGCTCAAGGAAGCGAACAAGAGCGTATGGTACCGACCGATTGCGGACTCATACATGCCGCCGACCCAATACGGTACGTTCGTTTCTCGGATGGCGAGCGCCTCGGTCAAGCCGCCGACACGGGCCGGTTTAATGTTGACGATGCGGCCGGCGCCGAGTCGGGTCATCGTCTCGACGTCTTGCCGGCACGTGATGGACTCGTCGAGACAAATCGGTGTTTCGAGCCGGACTTGTAAATCGGTAGACGCAGCCCAATGTGTGCTCGGGTACGGCTGTTCAATCATCAAGAGGCGATGTGCATCCAACTGTTCGAACCACGAGAGCGGCTGTTCGACCCCGCTCCCGTTCAAATCGATCATGAGGGGGGCATCGGGGAAGACCGCACGAATCTCGTTCAACGAGTACAACAATTCTTCCGGCGCTGCCTTCAGCTTGATGCGGTCGAAACCCGACTCGAGTGCTCCTTCAATCGATTTCAGCGTCTGGGCCAGAAGACCGATCCCAATCGTTCGTCCGCAGTCGACCGTGTCACCCGCATCGAGCAGTTGTTTGAGTGTCTTCTGTTGTCGGGCTGCTTCAATCTCCCAACAGGCACTCTCCCACATCGCCTTGGCCATCGGGTGGCCAATGATGGACCGGACGAGCGCCGGAAACGAGTGGGGTGACACGAACTGCCCCGCTAACAGGTTGGTGATGAGCGTCGAGACATCGATTGTCGAGCGGACCGTCTCTGCCGTATACCAGGGCGTCTCAAAAGCGACGCCTTCCCCGTATCCGATGAGGCCGTCCGTCGTCTCGAGCCGGAGAATGATCGTCCGTCGGGTAGAGAGGACGGAGTGGGCGGTCACGATCGGATGTTTGAACGTCAATGGGACGATATATAATTCAGCGTGTCGAATCATAAGTGGTCTCCTTTAGGCGATGGCGCATCAATTTCCCGTTCGCGTTGCGTGGGAGTTCACGGACGGAATAGAACGCTTTCGGATGTTTATAGCTGGCTAAGTGTTCCGTCAGCAAACGTTCCAGTTCGAGCGGATCATACGACCCGACGATATACGCGACAGGGACGGTTCCCCATGTCGCATCAAGGCGTCCGGTGACCCCGGCGTCTTCAATGCCAGGGCAACGCCGGAGCACGCTCTCAATCTCGGCCGGGTAGACGTTCTCGCCCCCTGAGATGATTAAGTCGCTTCTTCGGTCGTGGACGTACAAATAGCCGTCTTGGATTGTACCCAAGTCTCCGGTCCGCCAAAACCCGTCTGTCGTCCACGTGTCGGCTTCTGGTTGCTTATAGTAGCCGGGTGTCACGGTCGGACCGCTCACTTCAATCTCGCCATCTGGATTGATGCGGACTCGTGTCGGCAAGATGGCTCGACCGCTAGAACCGAGATGGTCGAGTGCTTCCGACGGGAGTAACGTCGCCACTTGGGAGCACGTCTCGGTCATGCCGTACGTTTGGGCGACCGGGATGTGACGGCGCTCGGCTTCCTCGAGGAGCGGCTTCGGTACTGGGCCACCCCCGACGAGTACGACGCGCAGGGCTTGGCGCTGTAGTCCGATTGCGAGCAACCGGTCGAGCATGACGGCGACGAGTGAAACGTGGGTGATGTGTTCGCGTGTAATCAAGTCGAGCGTCCGGGCGGCGTCGAACTTCGGTTCCACGTATAATGTCGAACCGAAACAGGCGGCCCGATACACTTGGGCGAGCCCGCTCATATGAAACAGCGGGGTCACGACGAGCATGCGGTCGCGTGTGCCATAGCCGAGGTGCTCTCGGGCGGCCACGGCGCTTGCGACATGGTTGCCGTACGTCTGCTTGACCGCTTTCGCGCGTCCGGTCGTCCCGGACGTGAACATGAGCGACATGACCTCGTCTTGTTTCCACGCGTGGAAGTCAGAGATCGGTTCGTCGTCGCGCATCGTGAGCGTCAGCTGGGGAACCGGGACGTCGCACGTTTCGTCGACGAGCAAAAGATCGACATCCGCCGTCTCGAGTTGCATCTTGATCTCACTTTTCGTCAACCGTGTGTTCAGTGGGACGAGCACTTTCCCGAGTAAGAGAACGGCATGGACAGCGATGACGTACTCGGCGCTATTGGCAGCATACAGTCCGATATGACGGGCATCGGGTGCGTTCCGTTTCACATGGTGCGCGAGGCGTGCGCTCTCGTTCCACAACGTGCCCCATGTCAAACGGCGTCCGGCCGTGACGAGGGCGATGTGATCAGTCGGATGGTTCAGTGCATTCATCAGGCATACCTCCAAAAAAAGAGTAGCGAAGTCGCTACTCTCGTACAGATTAAGGGAAACGCGGGAACTGACCGAAGTCCGGGTCGCGTTTTTCTTTGAACGCGTCGCGTCCTTCTTTTGCTTCGTCTGTCGTGTAATAAAGGAGCGTCGCATCCCCTGCGAGCTGTTGAAGACCTGCGAGGCCGTCCGTGTCCGCGTTCATCGCGGCTTTCAAGAAACGGAGTGCAGTCGGTGAGTGTTGCAAAATCTCTTGGCACCATTGAATCGTTTCGGCTTCAAGTTGCTCGAGTGGGACGACCGTGTTGACGAGTCCCATGTCGAGTGCTTCTTGTGCGTCGTACTGACGGCACAAGTACCAAATCTCACGGGCTTTCTTATGGCCGATGATGCGCGCCAAATAGCCTGAGCCGTATCCAGCGTCGAACGAACCGACTTTTGGTCCGGTTTGACCGAAACGTGCGTTATCCGCGGCAATCGTCAAGTCACAGACGACGTGCAAGACGTGTCCGCCGCCGATGGCGAAACCGGCGACCATCGCGATGACCGGTTTCGGGATGACGCGAATCAAGCGTTGAAGGTCGAGGACGTTCAAACGTGGGATTTCATCGTCACCGACGTATCCACCGTGGCCACGAACCTTTTGGTCGCCGCCTGAACAGAATGCTTTTTCGCCTTCGCCTGTCAAGATGATGACGCCGACTTCCTTGTCGTCACGGGCGCGGGCGAACGCGTCAATCAATTCGTTTACCGTTAGTGGACGGAAAGCGTTCCGCACTTCCGGGCGGTTGATCGTGATTTTGGCGATCCCGTTCCATTTCTCGTATTTAATATCTTCATACGTTCGGACCGATGTCCAGTTTGCTACTGATTCCATTCTCATTTCCCCCTAAAATCAATTTCTCTATCATTGTACCAAATTGTTGGGCATTCTCGATATGTGGAGCATGGCCGGCGTCAGGAATTTCGTATAGTTGAATATGTGGTTGTCGTGCTTGCATCCGTCTCGCGATATCTTTGAATTTGACGTCGCGTCCTCCGACAATCAAATCGGTACGCGGCAAACGGTCGAGCATCGGCCAGATAGATGGCATGCTGCCGCTCCCGATGGCACGGAGGCTATCCGCTAGCGCCTCGGGACGTTGGGCGAGCCGCTCCAGACGAAGCGTCGCGCGCATCTCGTCGGTCTGATGCCAAAGCGGGAGCCGTTCCCACCGGTCGACGAACGCCTCGATGCCACGTTGCTCGAGGAAAGCGGCGAGCTCTGCGTCTTGTGCTCTACGCTCACGCCGTTCGATTGCGGATTCGAGTCCCGGGGTCGTGCTAATCCCGATGAAATGCTCGACCCGGTCGTCACATGCGGCTAACGTCATACCGATTCGACCACCGAGTGAGTAGCCGATGACCGTCCACGGTCGATCGTCGAGGTCGAGCAGGTTAGACAAGTCCCGGACTTGCTGACTCATCCGCATCCGATTGACATCGCGATGGCTCGTCCCGCCGTGTCCGAGGAGCGACGGGGAGACGAGGCGTACAGACAGGTCGGGGAAGCGGTCGAACCAATCCCCTCGCCCGGTAAACCCATGCAAGAGGAGCACGGGCCGTCCGCTCCCGTGGTCGAACAGTTCATAATCGACATCTCGGATTCGACGAATCACGTCCCGTTCTCCAACGTCAACCGGTCGCAGAGTAAAGCTGTCCATTCGCGATGGGCGGTGACGTTCGCGGCCCGGTCAGACGGGAACTCGATCAATTGGACCCCCGCTTCGATGGCTTCTTGCACGGCTTCTGGCTCTTCGACGAGACGATAGCTCAGTCCGTACGTGTCGGCGAATCCATGGATATTCAACTCGAGCGGGGTGCCGAACAAGTCTTCGAATAGTTGCGGCTCGATGGATGCTTGTGGCAAGAACGAGAAGATGCCGCCGCCATTGTTGTTGACAACGACGACCGAGAACGTCCCCGGGTGCTTCTTCAACAACTGTAACGCGTTACTGTCGTGATAAAACGCCAAGTCGCCGACGAGCAGGGCGGCGTGTTCCGTGTCATAGCAAGCGCCGAGTGCACTCGATAAAATCCCGTCAATCCCATTCGCACCGCGATTGGCGAGGACGTTGATGCGTCGACCGGCGCTTAGCGTCGTGTCGACATCACGAATCGGCATGCTGTTGCTGACGAATAAGCGCTCGATTGATGTTTGGAGCAGGTGGCGTGTCAATGCGCTCTCTCCTGTCAGCCCACCTTTCGCGGCCTCTGTCACCCGTTCGAACGACTCGAGGCGCGCATGGTACACCTCGTCATACGTGCTGTTGATTTCCCGCAAATAGTCCCGGGCATCCCCGTAGACGACGGTCGCCATACTAGAAGGGTCGCGGAACGAGCCAAGTTGTTCGATGACGACTTGTGTCGTGCTTCCGAGCCATTGATTCAATCGCTTCGATACCGGGGCGGCCCCGAAACGGATGGTCGTATCGGGAAGCCATTCATCCCGATGCTCGCTCGCGAGCCACGTATCATAGTTGACACATACGTTCTCGAAGCGTCGCATTCCACTGAGCGGATCTGCGAAAATCGGAATACGATGGACGGATGCCGTCTCGTGAATGGCTGCTAACCAGTCGTCAGGTGTACCAGGTCCGACGACGAAGGCGAGCCGTTCGACGTGGGCGTATTCAATGAACCGTGATATATCTTGGGGTGTCGGACGGACGTAAGTCGGCTCGCTCGGTGAACGTGTCGAACAAAAGCGCGCCTTCAACTGGTCGATGTCCGGTACGAGCGGTTCACGGAACGGGACGTTCACGTGAACCGGTCCGAGCGGCGCCGCGGTGGCGAGCCGGACGAGCCGGCTCATCGTCTGACCCATGTAGGAAAGCGCGGCATCGTCTGGTACCGGCAAGTCGACACTCGCTTTGACGTGTTCCCCGTAGAGACGAACTTGATCGATGGCTTGCGGTGCACCGACGTTTCGCAACTCGTGCGGTCGATCGGTCGTCAAGACGACGAGCGGCAATTGCGCAATCATCGCCTCGGCGACGGCGGAGAAATAGTTCGTCGCGGCCGTTCCGCTCGTGCAGACGAGTGCGACCGGTCGAATCGTTTCACCCGAGCGGGTCAAACCGAGCGCGAAGTAGGCGGCCGAACGTTCGTCCACGACGATGTGATGCCGGATTTCTGGATGGAGATAGGCGGCCATGGCGAGCGGCGTCGAACGAGAGCCGGGACTGATGACGACGTCCGTGACGCCTTGTTCGACGAGCCGGTTCACCATATGGGCGACCCATCCCGTTAACGTGTCGTTCATGATGGACTGCCTCCTGGTGTGACGCGATTTAATCCGAGCGCTTCTTTGATTGGGCTCAGTTTCATCTCGGTCTCTGCTAATTCTGATTCGAGCTCAGACTCTTGGACGATTCCACAGCCTGCATACATCGCGACAAATTGGTGATGGACGAGCGCCGAACGAATAGAAACGACAAACTCGCCTTCGCCCTCGGTACTGAGCCATCCGAACGGGGATCCGTACCAACCGCGGTCGAATCGCTCGATGTCACGAAGCAGCCTGACGGATGTCCGTTTCGGGTATCCGCCAAGGGCAGGCGTCGGATGGAGCGACTCGATAATCGATAAGAGCGAGGCGTTCGTATCGAGTGTCGCTTGAATCGGCGTATGCAGGTGGTAGACGGAGCGGGTCTGTAATATGCGAGGTGACTCAGGCGCTTTAATGGTCGCCGAATAAGGTGCGAGTGCGTGTTTAATCGATTTGACGACGATATCATGCTCTTCAAGGTTTTTCTGATCGTGAAGCAAGTGCGTTTTCGCCGCGTCGGCCTCGTCTTCTAAGATGGGGCGCTGGGTCGTCCCGGCGATGGCGGCCGTTTCGATATAGGGCCCTTGTTTTTTTACTAAGCGCTCTGGTGTGGCACCGAAAAACCCGATTTCCCGTTTCGGTTGATACAAGAAGATGTAACTTCCGAGCTGTTGCGCTTCGAGATGACGTAACGTCTCGGCAAACGGAAACGCTTCATCGGACGTCTGGTAAATCTCTTCTCGGGCGATGACAATCTTTTCAACTTTTTCTTCCTTGATCGCTTGTTTGGCTTGTTGGAAGCTCGACTTAAAATGATCGACCCCATTCTTCACTTGCGTATACGTAGGGGACGGGCTGTCTGGCGTCTGGAGCGAGCTAAACTGGGCCAACTGGTCTGCCAATTGAATCAAGTACTGTTCGACCGATTGTTTTGCCGATACGAGCGTCGACACGGTCAGCGTGTGCGTATCGCCGAGCCGGCGATATAAGAATTTAGGGACGACGAGGGATGCTTCCCCGAACGCTTCCCACATGTTTTTTTGAGGACGAACGAACGTATCGAACGAAAAGCCCGAGAACGCGTATAAAATCGCGTCGACGTCCCGACGGTGCAGGCTCCAGTCATACTGCAACCGCTGGAACCGCTCAGGTCCGGATGCCGTCAAGACGAGGGCGTCGGCGCAACCGAGCATTTCGAGTGAACGGTCGGCGGAAGCGAAATAATAATGGGACGTCTCCGTGTTTTGAATAATGTGAAACGCATCGAACGAAGGGATTTCCCACGTGTAAGACGCAAGGACAGGACGTTGCCAAGCGCGGGCACGTTTATGGGCCTGTTCGATTCGTTGTTTAATATGTGTTTGAGTATCTGGCATGAACGAAAAGCCTCCTCAATCCGATAGAATTCTCATCTTTTAGTGTATCATGACTTGGCTGCTGACCCGCCTGTCAAATGCTCGAGGAAACGGCGGGCATTGACAGATTTTTTTACGTAGACGTAAACTAACGAAGGGAGGGGAAGAGATGAAACAGAGAGAAAAAGGCGCATACTGGCGCATGATTCGGCCGCATACGTTGACGGCAAGCTTTATTCCGGTGTTGCTCGGGACGTTTATCGTCGTCGGTCAAGTCGAGTTGAAATGGGGATTGTTTTTAGCAATGCTCATCGCGTCCGTCTTGATTCAAATCGCAACGAACTTATTTAACGAATACTATGACTATAAACGTGGCCTCGACCACGAAGGATCGATTGGAATCGGTGGCTCGATTGTCCGGGATGGCTTCACGCCGGGGCAAGTGCTCACCATCGCCCTTGGGATGTACGGTGTTGCCGCCGCGCTCGGTTTGTATATCGCCGCGTCGACAAGCTGGCATCTATTATGGATCGGGGCGCTATCGATGGTCGTCGGTTATTTATATACGGGCGGTCCGTTCCCGATTGCGTATACACCGTTCGGCGAGCTTGTCGCCGGCCTGTTCATGGGATACGTCATCATCGGGATTTCCGGGTATATCCAAGTCGGGGCGGTGACGACCGAGCTACTCATCGTCTCGTTCCCGATGGCGCTGTTGATCGGGGCGATTTTACTCGCCAACAACATCCGCGATTTAGATAACGATAAAGTGAATGGGCGCAAGACGATCGCGTGTCTCGTCGGGCATCGCCGAGCTGTGCTCGTATTGGCAGGATTTTTCGTGGCAGCTTTAGTCGGAATTCTCGTCGGTGTGTTCGTGTATGGTGTTACGCCATGGGTATTGCTGTCACTGTTCACGATTCCACTCATGGTCCGCGCTGTGAAGCGGTTCTGGGTGAAACGTGAACCGGTTGAATTGATGCCGGCGATGGCGATGACGGCGAAGGTGAACACATTGTTCGGGGCGTGGATGGTCATCGGTCTGATGGTCGCCCGCGTGATCACATAACGTAAAGGAGTGGGGAAAATGTCAGTCGTCAAAGAAATGTTAGCGTTCAATGAACGATTCGTGACGGAAAAACAGTACGAGCAGTTCGTATCCGATAAGTTTCCAGATAAAAAAATCGTCATTTTGACGTGTATGGACACACGATTGACAGCTTTGTTGCCGCAGGCGCTCGGGCTCAAAAACGGGGACGCCAAAATTATTAAAAATGCAGGAGCCGTCTTATCGCATCCGTTCGGTTCGGTCATGCGTTCGATTCTCGTCGCTTTATATGCGCTCGGAGCGGAGGAAGTGATCGTCGTCGGACACTATGACTGCGGGATGGCCGCCATTGATCCGAACGCGGTCATTGCTGAGATGGAGCGGCGGGGGATTGACCCTCAGACGCTTCAGACGCTTAAAGCGTCCGGGATGGATTTAGAGAAGTGGTTGCACGGATTTGATTCGGTCGAAGCGAACGTGACAAACTCGGTCAGTCTCATTCGGAACCATCCGCTCTTGCCACCAGAGACGAACGTCCATGGATTTGTCATCGACCCGGGAACGGGGCGACTCGACGTCGTCGAGGTGTGAATCAG
>NZ_JNAA01000004.1:0-19448 GCF_000696055.1 Exiguobacterium sp. AB2 | reverse complement strand
TCGATTGACCGCATCCGGTCAATACCTATACCGTCTCCGGCCACAGACCGTGGAGCGCTCGTTCGCCGACGCGAAGGAGCTTCATGGGCTCCGCTTCACGTTCTACCGGGGCCGTGAGGCGGTCCAGCGCGCCAACCTGGTGGCAGCCACCGCACAAAACATGAAGAAGCTGGCCAACCTGTTTGCCTGGAGAGACCGTATACATACCATTTTTTCAATCTTGTGCCGGGCAGAGCGCCTCAAGCTCATCGAACCTAAAAAAAGACGAACCAATCCGCGAGAAGCGAATTGGTTCGTCAACAGCCTGAAACGCCTCGGGTATCCCGAGGCGTTTCGTTCATTCGCTATATTTTTGATCCCAGTCCTTCCGCCATTGCCAATAATCGTCCGGATGGAGGTCTTCCGACGTCTTGCCGTCTAGCGAGTACGAACTGCCTGTGAGCGGCTAACGAGACGACCGCCAATAACATTCCGATTCGTTTCAACATCGTCTATCCCCTCATCATTTAGCATTTTTTCACATATTCGGCGGATGGATTAACATGTCCTTCAAAACGGAAAGATGAGTAGAATCGTGAAAATCGCGATGATCGCTGTCACGACTTGCAACGGCAAGCCGACTTTGACGAAGTCAAAGAAGCGATAGCCCCCGATGCCGAACACCATCGCATTCGTCGGCGAACCGAACGGCGTCATGAATGCGAGCGAGGCCGCGATTGCGACCGCTACGACGAGCGGAACCGGACTGACGTCAAGCGCCGACGCGAGCGACAAAGCGAGCGGTGCAAACAGGACGGCCGTCGCGGTGTTCGAGATGATTTGACTGAGCATCATCGTCGCGACAAAGATGGCGATGAGCACCCAGGCGGGACCCGCACGGCCGAACGACTCGCTCATCCACGTGACGAGCCACGCCATCACGCCGGCGTTCTCGAGCGCCTGACCGACCGGAATCATCGCCGCGATGAGTAAGAGCGACGACCATTGAATCGATTGATAGGCAACATCCATATGCCGGACCGCCCCCGTGAGCACCATCGCCAAGGCGGCCAACCAGACGGCGACGGTCGGGTCGATCCATTCGAAGACGAGCAATGCGACCATTGCGGCCATGATGATGCCGGCGGCGAGCTGATGCCGCTCCGATACGGCCCGGTTCGCCACGTCGGTCACCCGCTCATTCGCGAGCAGCAAGTGCGTCTCATCCCCGACTTTCTCCAAGTCACCCCATTCTCCTTGGGCGACGAGCATATCTCCCTGCTCGAGGCGAACGTCTTTCAGCTTCGTCATCGCCATCTCCTCGTTCGGACGAATCACGCGCAAGACGTTCAAGCCGTATCGATTGCGGAGACGGCTCTCTTTCAAACAGCGCCCGATGAGCGGGCTGTCGGCCGGTATCGTGAAGACGACGACCCCCGCCTCTTTCCCGTAGACGTCTCTCGGTGAGACGTGCTCATAACGCAACCCTTCTTGACGCGCGATGCGATGGACGTCTTCTTCTGCCCCACTGACGAGGAGACGTCCCTCATGGAGCACCGTGTCCGCTCTAGCGGCATGAAGGCGACGGGCCAACCCTTTTCTCCGTTCTCCGAGCACTGTCAGCCCGTGGCGGGACCATAACGTCTCGCGTAGCTCACGACCGATGAGCGGATGCCCTTTTTGGACATGGAACGCATATACGCTCAGCGGCGGCATCATCGGATGCGACGCGACCGATTCCGGTACGTCACCAACATCCAACAATCGATTTCCAATCACGTAAAAGTAAAGCAAGCCGACCGCGGCCGCGACGAGACCGACCGGCAAGAGTGAGAAGAAGCCGATTGTCTGTCCCCCGGCGCTTCGCAACACTTCGGCGGCGACAAGGTTCGGTGGCGTCCCGATGATCGTCATCGTGCCGCCGATGCTTGAGAAGAAGGCGAGCGGCATGAGCAGTTTCGCCGGACTCGTCCCTAACTGACGGGACATGGCGAGGACGACTGGAATCAAAAGCGCCACCGTTCCCGTGTTCGACATGAGGCTCGAGAGAAACGTCACCGTCACCATGAGAACGAAGAACAGGCGAACCTCGCTCCCTTTCGCGTATGGAATCATTCCGGCCCCAACCCGTTCGGCGAGACCTGTATGGAATAGACCTGCCCCGACGATGAAGAGCCCGGCAATCATCAAGACGACCGGATTCGAAAAGCCGGCCATCGCCTCGACCGGGGTCAATTGGTTCGTCAATACGAGCGCGAGCAGACCGAGCAGTGCCACGAGGTCTGCCCTGAGCCACCCCCCGATGAAATATACAATCATGATGGCCAAAATGATTAAGGTAATCACGGCGTCCACCCTCCATGTGAAAGTTTCTACAAGGATAGTATACCACCAGTGATGGAAGCGTTATCATGTTGGATTTGACAAGTTGTTCAACAAAAAAAACGGATGGCATGAGCCATCCGCCATCCATCCTTATTGGACTTCGTTTTCGTTCACCATCGGAGCGTAAAGCTCTTCGAGTGGCTTCATGATGATTTTCGTCACTTCTGTGACGAGCTGGTGCATGCGCTGCTCTTCTTGCATGAGCTCCATGATCAACTCGTTCTGTTGAACGTTCATCATTTTCGTTTGGGCGTCCATCATCTCTTGTTCTGAAATCTCTTCCCCTTGCATCTGCTTCTGTTGAAGCGTCATTTGGATTTCACGGAAGTCAGCGAACAACTGGTTCGCTTCTGCATCCGCATTGACACGGTCGTATAGTGAAGAGAGGTTTGTGAACTCTTCAGAATCGCGAAGTGCTTTCTCCAATTGGTAAGCATGATCGTACAAGTTTGTTTGTGACATGTGACGTCCTCCTAAAAGCTATTAGGGCGTGCCAATCAAATGATGGCAATCAACCCTTGAATCAACCCAATCATACCACCTAATAGCGCCCCAAGCCATGTTATTGCCCGGAACTCCCGTTTTGAAATCGACAAGACGATCTCCTCTAAATACGAGGTGTCGAGCGAGCGGACCTGCTCTTGAACGATTTGGTCAATCTTCAAGCGGTCCATAATCGTCTCCATCTGATCGGTGAAGCGCATGATGACGAGCGTCACCCCTTTCGGCACGAGCTCTTCGACGACGCGCGCCTCGACGTCACGTGTATACGAATAGACGGTCCGGTCGAGTAGACTTCCGACCGGCAGGCGTGTGACGACTTCGGTGACGACACCATCGATGAGGCGCTTCTCAAGCGGCTCATCGAGGAACGTCGCGACCGGACGCTCGCTGAACCGTTCGAACTCGCGCGTGATCATCGTCGCCATCCCGGCCCGCGTCGAGCTGCCCCGTAAGATATTGATAATTTCCGGACGAATCATCTCGACGAAGTTCACGTTTTGGATAAAGCCAGCGATAAAGCCGAGGCGGCGTTGGACGAATGAGTCGACCATATGGCGCAGCTGGGCCTCCCCTTCCACTGAATAAAAATACTCTTCCGACTTGATGAGCATCGTGTCGACGATCTCAGGGATGATAGCGCGGACGCGGTCCATCCCTTCCTCGCCGAGAAGCTCATACAGTTTCCGGGTTTTGACGTCTTGGAGCACATGCGTCAATTCGTCCCGGAGTCTCGCGTCCGCCGCCGTCAAAATCCGTTCCTCTGCATCCGGATAGAGCGGTTCGATGAGGGAGCGGACCGTCTTCTCCGACCGCAACATCTTCTCGACTTCGGTTTGGACGAAATGGGTAATGTGACTGCTGATTTGTTCGTCGAGAAGACGCTTGCGCATCCCTTCCGGCGTCAGCAGGTGCTTGACGACGGTCTTCCCGAGGCTTGACGCCAGTTCGTCGCGTCGCTTTGGAATGAGTCCTGGCGTGAACGGGACGCGCATCTTGCCGATATACTTCGGCTCGTGCGGACGAAACAACATTTTGATGGCGAAGAAGTTCGTCACTCCCCCGATGGTCGCCCCGATGGCGATCATGATGATTATTTTCAGTAGACTATCCAAACTGTCTGCCTCCGATCTGAAATATGATACATTGTTGAAGAGGTGATTGTGTTGACTACGTTTGAACGTATTAAATCGATTTTCCCGTCCGTTGTCCATCGGTCGGAGGACGCATCCGGTGACTATGTCTGGTACAAAGCCCATGATGGGACGGTGTTCGGTCTTCCGAAAACGGAACTGACCGAACGCGAGCGACGGCTCGTCTCGCTTTGGGCGACTCCGTTCGTCACGACGCTCGATTCGGTCCAAGCGTTGTGGCATGGCCGACTGTTCGACGACGCGTTCCGCATCGAGCGGCCGTTCCGGCTCTCGTCGCTTGCCCTGCATTACCAGGAGCCGGAAGCGCTCGAGACGTTCGTCGACGTGCTCCGTGACTTCATGCCTTCTGCCGTCATCATCGTCATGACCGCGCGACACATCGAAGTGCTCGAGACGGAAACGCTCGTCGACATGGCCGAGTTCGAAGACGTCTTGCGCGCCGTCGCCGGTGACTTTTATGTCGAAGCGAGCGTCGTTTATAGCGAGCGCCCGCTCGGTGCGCTCGCCCCGCTTTATGCGGAACATCAAGTGTTGCTCCCGCTCGCGAAACGCTCTATTAAAGCTTACCCTGCTAGTCAATTATTATACCATTATTTGTTACAAGACCATGAGTCTTTTGCCGCTCGTCTCCGCCTGACCGAGACAACGCATCAAGCCCTCGATGCGACGGCACGGGAGCTGCTTGAGGCGCTGTTCGCCCATACGCTGAACGTCTCCCATACCGCCAAGGCGCTCTTCATGCATCGGAACACGCTCAACTATCGGCTCGACCGGCTCTATGAAGCGACCGGTTATGACGCGCGCCAGTTCCACGATGCGAGTCTGCTCCAACTGATTGTCACGTTGCACAAATCTGAGTAAATGTTTTTGTGCAACGTGTCCATATTCAATGCAAGCGGTTTCATCGTATAATCGTTCTTGTAAGCGCTATTATACAAGAGCACATTCTCAGGAGGCTAACGACATGGCAGAAATTCAATTGAATCACATTGATAAAATATACGACGGTGGGGACTCGAAGGCAGTCAGCGACTTTAACTTGCACATTAAAGACCGCGAGTTCATCGTCTTCGTCGGACCGTCTGGTTGCGGGAAGTCGACGACACTCCGTATGATCGCAGGTCTCGAAGAAATCTCGAGCGGTGACTTCATCATCGACGGCAAGCGTATGAACGACGTCGCACCGAAAGACCGCGACATCGCGATGGTCTTCCAAAACTACGCCCTCTACCCGCACATGAGCGTGTATGACAACATGGCGTTCGGTTTGAAGCTTCGCAAATTCCCGAAAGATGAAATCGATCGCCGCGTCCAAGACGCAGCCCGCATCCTCGGACTTGAAGAGTACCTCGAGCGTAAACCGAAAGCACTCTCAGGTGGTCAGCGCCAACGTGTCGCCATCGGCCGTGCCATCGTCCGTGACGCAAAAGTATTCTTGATGGATGAGCCGCTCTCAAACTTAGATGCCAAGCTTCGCGTACAGATGCGTAAAGAGATCATCCAGCTCCACAACCGTCTCGACACGACGACGATTTACGTTACCCATGACCAAACGGAAGCGATGACACTCGCGACTCGTATCGTCATCATGAAAGACGGGATCATCCAACAAGTCGGTTCGCCGAAAGAAGTGTACGACAACCCGGACAACATCTTCGTTGCCGGCTTCATCGGATCACCTTCGATGAACTTCTTCCGCGGTACACTCGCAGACGGCAAGTTCGTCGTGAGCGGCGAAGAGATCAACGTGCCTGAAGGGAAGATGAAAGGTCTTCGCGACCGTGGGTACATCGGGAAAGAACTCATCCTCGGAATTCGTCCAGAATCGATCCATGATGAGCCGATCTACATCGATTCGCCGACGACACACACGTTCCAAACACACATCGATGTCGCTGAGCTCATGGGCGCCGAGTCGTACTTGTACGCCGAACTCGGTGGCCACCAGTTCACGGCTCGCATCGACGGACGTTCGAACATCCATATGGGCGATGACGTCACACTCGCGCTCGATATGACAAAAGCACACTTCTTCGATTCTGAAACAGAGCAAGTCATCCGTTAAAACTAATCTAAAAAAGATGTGAACCGCTAATGTGGTTTCACTTCTTTTTTATTTCATACTGTTGAAAATATATTTACTTTGACTGAATCGCTCCTTTATATTTTTCAAAAGGAATCTGTATGTGAATAGAAAGGAAACGTGTGATGAGTTTTTTAAAAGATCGAGATGTTATGTTAGTCACAATGCACCAAAAAGAAATAGTTATAAAGCCCCTTCTTGAAGAACAGCTAGGATGCCGCTTACATGTAAATCAATTTGATACCGACCAGTTCGGAACATTTACTAGAGAGATAGGTCGGCAAGACTCACAACTCGAAACAGCACGAAAAAAAGCAAATATGGTCATAGAGCTGTCAAACCTACATGTTGGAATAGCCAGTGAAGGTACATTCGGATTTCATCCTCTTGCCCCTATTCCATGGAACACTGAATTGGTGTTACTAAAAGATTATGAACGAAATATTGAATTACAAGGTTATTACGAAGGAATCGATACAAATTTTAATCATACCGTCGTTCAAAACTATTCTTCCGCGCTTCAGTTCGTGAATGAAGTTGGGTTTCCAGACCATCACGTAATCCTCCGACCAGATGATGAACACTCTTCCGTTATATTAAAAAATATTGCGGATGAATCATCGCTGCAGGAAGCTTTTACGTATTGCTTAAACAAATCGACGAATCGACAAGTTTTTATAGAGACGGACATGCGGGCATACGCCAATCCAACCCGCATGAAAAATATTGAGATGGCGACGAGAAAACTAATTGAACAAGCAAATTCATTATGCCCAAAATGTGAAACACCGGGTTTCCGTGTCGTACGAAAAGTACCTGGGCGATTATGCGAGCAGTGTCATTCTCCTACTAAACAAATTGTGCGACACATCCACGCCTGCTCTACTTGTCACTATCAACTAACAGAATATCTTGATCCTGACGTATACGCCTCCCCGGCATACTGTGATTTTTGCAATCCATAATACAAAAAAGCAGTCATATCTCTCAACTGTAAGATGAGAAGTGACTGCTTTTTGTGCTTAACGAACCGCATAGCGACGTTCGAGACGATGCTGGCCCGCTTGAATGAGCGTCGACAAAATCCAATAAATCGTTGCCGAGAACAAGAGGAGCGGCATGACGAGATACGTCGTCGCGGCGATTTGATCCGAGACGTATGTCAATTCTTGAACCGCGATGACCGAACCGAGCGACGTCGATTTGATGATATCGATCACCGAGTTCGAGACAGGTGGAATCGCACGCGACAAGGCTTGTGGGAAGATGATGTCTTTGAATCGTTTCCCACGCGGAATCCCGAGGGCGACACTCGCCTCGACTTGCCCTTTGTCGACCGAATGGATGGCCGCGCGGAACGCTTCCGAGATATACGCCGCGAAGTGGAGACCGAGTCCATAGATGAGCGCCTGCATGCCGCTCAACTGGACGAAGCCCGTCAACCCGACGTAAAGAATGAGCAATTGTAACAAGAGCGGGGTCCCGCGGAAGAACGAGATGTACAACCGCGTGAACCACCGGACAGGTTTGATGGGACTACTATGAAGCAACGCAATGATCAGACCGAGTACCAATGCAAGCACAATCGATAGCACACTGGCGATCAACGTCAATTGCACGGCTTCAAGATAGACCGAACGGTTATCGATGACGGTCGTGATCAGTTCATTCATTGACTGATGTCCTCACCGAAGTACTTCTCTCCGATTTCCTCCATCGTGCCGTCTTCTTTCATTTCAGCGAGCGCTTCGTTCAAGCCTTCGAGCACGTCTGAGTCTTGACGAGCCATGAAGCCGGCTTGACTCTGGTTGAAGACGTCACCGACTGCTTTCACGTCGTAGCCCGTCTTCTCAAGCTCTGTCAAGATGAAGAGACGGTCGTTCAAGGCTGCGTCGAGGCGACCGACTTGAAGGTCTTGGAGCACTTGGTTCGCACCTTTGTAGAACTTCACTTCGGCGCCAGCTTCTTCAGCCATCTGTGCGTACACAGATCCTTGCGTCGAGCCGACGACTTTTCCTTCGAGGTCGTCGATGCCTTGGATGTCTTCGTTGTCTGATCCGACGATGACTTGTGCGCCTGAGATCGCGTACGGGTCAGAGAACGAATACTTCTCTTGGCGCTCTGGCGTGATGCTCATTTGGTTGGCAATCAAGTCGATGCGTTCCGCGTCGAGTGCCGGGACGAGTCCTTTAAAGTCCATCGCTTCAAATTCGAGCGTATAACCGGCCCGCTCTGCCGCTTCGTTCAACACGTCGATGTCGTACCCTGTGAGTTCACCTTTGTCTTTGTAAGTGAACGGTGGGTATGTCGCTTCTGTCCCGACCGTGATGACCGTCTCTTCCGAACCGCTGTTCGTCTCTGAGCCGCAAGCTGCGAGCACTCCGAATGATGCGCCGAATGCGAGTACAGCCGTTAATGATTTCTTCATATAAATTCCGCCTTCCTGATAATCCATATACGATTACATGGTTTTAAACAATATACTCATCATACTGACGGGGGCATACGTTGTCAAACAAAAACCACCACCCTCGTCAGGGCAGTGGTCAAACATCAATCGATGGCTTTCGCTTGCTTCATCACATCGCGTTCAATCGCTTCACGTTTCGCCGTCGTCTTCTCGGCACTGTCCGCGTGAACGCTGAAATAGAACTTGATTTTCGGTTCGGTCCCCGATGGACGGAGGCAGAACCATGAGCCGTCCTCAAAGATGAATTTGAGCACGTTCGAAGACGGCAAGTCGATCGCCTCCGACTCGTTTTGGCGAAGGTCGGTCGCGACTTGTTTCTTATAGTCTTCGAAACGGACGACTTCGTAACCACCGACTTCTTGCGGCGGGTTCGCTCGGAACGCTTCCATCATCCGGCCGATTTGCTCAAGTCCAGCTTTCCCTTTGAGCGTCATCGACTGGAGCGACTCCTCATAGAAGCCATACTTCTCATAGACGGCTTGGAGCGCGTCGTAAAGGGTGCGTCCGTGCTGTTTATGGAAGGCTGCCATCTCCGCTCCAAGAAGACACGCCTGAACGGCATCTTTATCGCGACAGAAATCACCGATCAAATAACCGTAGCTCTCTTCGTAACCGAACAAAAACTCGTATTCTCCTGACTCCTCGTACTGCTTGATTTTCTCCCCGATAAATTTGAAGCCGGTGAGCGTGTTCTCAAGATGGACACCGTACGCCTTCGCGATGGCCGCCCCGAGTTCAGACGTGACGATCGTCTTGGCGACAAACCCATTCGTCGGGAGCGTCCCGGTCTCTACTTTTTGCGACAAAATGTAGTCCATGAGGAGCGCACCCGTCTGGTTGCCCGTTAAGACGAACCATTCGCCATTCCGATCACGGACCGTGAAGCCGACGCGGTCGGCATCCGGGTCCGTCGCCATCAAAAGGTCAGCCCCGACGCGGTCGCCGTATTGCATGGCGAGTTCGAACGCGGCCCGTTCTTCCGGGTTCGGGTAACTGACCGTCGGGAACGCACCGTCTGGCTCGGCTTGTTCTTCGACGATGGTCACGTGCTCGAAGCCATACGCCTTGAGCCCTTCCATGACGGGGCGACGGCCGGTGCCGTGGAGCGGCGAGAAGACGATTTTGAGTGGGTCTTCTTGGACGTCGTGATGAATCCGAATCGACTGCAACGCCTCCATGTAGGCCGCGTCGACGGATGAATCGACCGTGACGAGCGTGCCGTCCGAACGGAGGGCCGCCTCATCGTTTACTTCAATCAACAGCTCGTCTTCAATCGCGTTGACGTACGAGACGAGTTCGTCGGCTTCTGCCGGCGGCAACTGTCCACCGTCCGCACCGTACACCTTGAACCCGTTATACTCAGGCGGGTTATGGCTCGCCGTGATGACGATGCCGCCGAAAGCGTTCAAATGGCGCACCGCGAACGACAACTCTGGCGTCGCCCGAAGGCTCGGGAACAAATACGTCTTAATCCCGTTCGAGGCGAGCGTGCGCGCCGCCTCGAGCGCGAACTCTGGCGAGAAATGACGCGAGTCGTGCGCGATGACGACACCGTGCCGTTTGGCTTCTTCGCCAGAAGCGGCGATGAAGTCGGCGAACCCTTTTGAGGCTTTTCGAATCGTATAGATGTTCATCCGATTGGCCCCAGGCCCGATTTCGCCACGCATTCCGCCCGTCCCGAATTCGAGCGTCTTATAGAAGGCGTCTTCGAGTGACGTATCATCTTTCGCCATCTCCTCGAGCTCGACCCGAAGATGCGGCTCGAGCGCCTCGTGTTGTTTCCACCGTTCATACGTTTGTTGCCATGCCATGGTTAGTTCCCCTTTCGACATTTAAAATTTAATCGAAGTACTCGCCAATTTGTTCCATCTTGTATAGGATGGAAGTAACGAAACTTCGAGGTGATTCTATGTTCCCAACTATGCGTGCCCAAGAATTGAAACAGATCGTCCACACGGATTCGATTCGCTTTATCGATTGCCGCTATTCCCTGAACGACGCTTCCTACGGGAAGTACGTGTATCGTCAAGGCCATCTCCCGAACGCGGTCTTTCTCGATTTGATGGAAGACTTGTCCGGTCCCGTCGAAGAGCACGGCGGCCGTCACCCGCTCCCGTCAAAAGAAGCATGGACGGCGACACTCCGTCGCATCGGGATTCAACGAGACGACCTCGTCGTCATCTACGATGACGGGTTCCCATACGCCGCGCGCGCCTGGTGGCTCTTCAAATGGGCAGGACATGAGCGCGTCGTTGTGCTCGAAGGCGGGATTCAAGCCGGTATCACATATTGCGGCGAGACGACGACAGAGATCCCGAACTATCCGGCGTCTGACTATGTCCCTCAATTCCAAGACGAGATGATTGCCACGATCGAAGACGTGAAGGCCGCACGTACGGCAGAGCTGTATGACTCCCGCACGGCCGACCGTTTCGACGGCAGCCACGAACCGATTGACCACAAGGCAGGACATATTCCGAACGCCCTCCTCTGTTCATATGCTGACGCCGTCACGGATCTCGGCACGTTGCAAGACTTTCATGATTTGAAAGAGCTTTACGTTGACGTGCTCGATGTCCCGAACCCAATCTTTTACTGCGGGAGCGGGGTCACCGCCTGTGTCAACATCTTAGCGTTACACGCCCTCGGCAAAGATGATGTCCGTCTTTACCCCGGCTCTTATTCTGACTGGATCTCTTATCCAGAAAACGAGGTCCACCCATAACGGGTGGATCTCGTTTTTTATTTCACTCTCGTCGGTTTGATGTTCCAAACCGCGTTCGCGTATTCCGTGATGGTCCGGTCGCTCGAGAAGATTCCCGATTTGGCCGTGTTGACGATTGAACTCTCGGCCCAACGCGCCTTATCGGCGAACACTTCCCCGGCCCGACGCTGTGCCTGCATATAGGAGGCGAAGTCTTTCAAGACGAGGAAATCGTCGTTGTAGACGAGCAGCGAATCAAAGATCGCCTGGAATTGATACTCACCGACCTTATCGAACGTTCCATTGACGAGACCGTCGACGACATCACGTATTTCTTGGTTCGCATGATAGATGTCCGCCGCATGATAACCGCCGAACTTCTTGTAGTTCATGACTTCTTGCGGCGTCAAGCCGAAGATGAAGATATGGTCATCTCCGACCGCATCTCGAATCTCGATGTTCGCCCCATCGAGCGTCCCGATCGTGAGCGCACCGTTCATCATGAACTTCATGTTGCCGGTCCCTGACGCTTCGTAGCTCGCCGTCGAGATTTGCTCGCTCACATCAGAGCCTGGGAAGATTCGTTCTGCCATGGAGACGCGATAGTTCTCAAGGAAGACGATCTTAATGAACTGGCTCGCCCGTTTATCGTGATTGATCATCGTCGCGAGAGCGTTGATGTAACGGATGACTTCTTTGGCGTAATAGTAGCCTGGGGCTGCTTTCGCACCAAAGATGAACGTCCGCGGCACCATCGTGAACGTCGGGTCCGACTGAATCTTTTGATAGAGCGCATGGATGTGGAGCGCGTTCATGAGTTGACGTTTATAGGCGTGTAACCGCTTCACTTGGACGTCGAAAATCGAGTTCGGGTCTACCGTGATGCCCGTCTCTTCTTGAATGTAAGACGCCAAGTCGAGCTTGTTCTGTTGCTTCACGTCCATGATTTGCTCTTGGAAGCTCGCGTCTTTCGAGTAGCTCATCAATTTCTCGAGGTCGTTCGGATGTTCAATCCAAGACGGACCGATCGCGTCCGTAATCAAGTTCGAGAGGCGCGGATTCGACTTCAGCAGCCAGCGGCGATGAGTAATCCCGTTCGTCTTGTTGTTGAAACGGAGCGGGAACATCTCATACAAGTGTCGCATCTCACGCTGCTTCAAAATATCCGTATGGATTTGAGCGACCCCGTTCGTCGAGTGTGAACCGACGACAGCCAAGTTCGCCATATTGATATGCGCGTTCGAGACGATGGCGATTTCCCCCATGTGCGGCTCGAGATGCGGATAGTTGACGAGCACGTCGCGACAGAAGCGACGATTGATTTCTTCGATGATTTGATAAATACGCGGCAACAACCGCTCATACATCTCGACCGGCCACTTTTCGAGCGCCTCGGCGAGGAGCGTATGGTTCGTGAACGACATGACACTTTTCGTCACACGCCACGCCTCGTCCCATCCGTAGCCGTGCTCATCCATCAAGATGCGCATCAATTCTGGAATCGCGACGACCGGGTGCGTGTCGTTAATGTGGACGGCGTAATGGTCACCTAGATGTTTAAGCGATTTGTTATGACGGAGATATGAGGCAATCATCGATTGGATGCCCGCCGACACGAAGAAGTATTGTTGTTTCAGGCGCAGCACTTTTCCTTCGTACGTCGTGTCATCCGGATAAAGGAATTCAGAAATCGTCGCAATCGACTGCTTATATTTGAGCAAGTCTTTGTATGACCCTTTCGTCCGTTCCATATACTCCTCATCGTCGTAAGGCGATTCGGCGTTCCATAGACGGAGTGTGTTGACGACATCATTTTTGTAACCGATGACCGGCATATCGTACGGGACGGCCCGGACGACTTCGTCCGGATGATGGACGACACGCAGACGGTCGCCGATTTGGCGCATCTCAATCCAGCCACCGAAGTTGACGTCGACTGCACGGTCGGCGCGGCGCGTCTCCCACATGTTGCCGTCGCGAAGCCAGTTATCCGGGAGCTCGACTTGATAGCCGTCGACAATCTTTTGCTTGAAGAGGCCATAGCGATAACGAATCCCGTTCCCGTGACCCGGCAGACTGAGCGCAGCGAGCGAGTCGAGGAAGCAGGCGGCCAATCGACCGAGTCCCCCGTTCCCTAGTCCCGGCTCCGGCTCGAACTCGGTGATTTCAAAGAAATCGAATCCAAGCTCCTCGAGACCTTCCTGAACGACTTCGAGCACGTCCATGCTGAGCAAGTTGTTGTAAAGGAAACGACCTAACAAAAACTCGAGCGAGAAATAAATGACTTGCTTGCTCTGTTTCTCTTCTTGCTTGTCGCGCGTGTTAATCCATTTCGGGATTGCTTGCTCACGCACCATCGTAGCCAACGTCTGATACACTTCCTGCTCGGTCCCTTCCTTGAACGATTTCCCGTTTAAGGCGACGAATCGGTCTTTAAACGAAGTGACGAAGCTCTGTTTGTCTGTGAACATATGTGTGTAAAACTCCTTCCAGTCATGCGAATAAGTGATAGAGCTCACGGTATTGCTTCGCGGATTGTTTCCAGCTGAAGTCCGCCGTCATCGTTTGATGGACAAGGGCATTCCACGTGTTGCGGTCATAGAAGACACGAATCGATTTTTCAATCGTGGCGAGCATTTCATGAGCGTTGTAGTTCAAGAACCCAAAACCGGTCCCTTCCTGCGTATATTCGTTGAATGGCTTCACTGTGTCACGAAGTCCGCCCGTCTCACGAACGATCGGGAGCGTCCCGTAACGCATCGAAATCAACTGGCTGAGGCCGCACGGCTCAAAGCGTGACGGCATAAGGAATGCGTCCGATCCGGCATAAATCAAATGGGCGAGCTCGATATCGAACCCGATATAAGAGCCGATTTTACCCGGATGGCGCGCCGTCATCTCATGAACGATCGCCTCATACTCAGGTTGACCTGAGCCGAGGAAGACAAATTGACAATCGAGGTTACCGAGCTCATCGCTCACCCCATTAATCAAATCGAGACCCTTTTGTTCGACGAGGCGGCTGACAAATCCGATGAGCATGACGTCATCCCTTACTTCTAACCCGAACCGCTCTTGAAGGGCACGTTTGTTGACGGCCTTCCCTTCTTTCACCGTGTCCAAGTCGTACGTCTTCGCGATGCGTTTGTCCGTGCTCGGGTCGTTCGTCGCCAAGTCGAGACCGTTTAAAATCCCACGGACGTCGACGGCGCGATGCCGGAGGGCCGCGTCGAGCCCTTCCCCGTAGTATGGCTCCATGATTTCATCACGATAAGACGGGCTGACCGTCGTGATTTGATCGGAATGGACGATTCCCGCCTTCATGTAATTGACGAGCCCGTTATGCTGAATCCCTTCAGCCGTGAAGTGTTCATGCCCGAATTGAAGTAATTCGCCGAGCACGTCTTCAGGGAAGATGCCTTGGTACTGAAGGTTATGGATCGTAAACACGGTGCGAATCTTTTGATACGCTTCGATATGTTGATAATGAATCCGTAAAAACGCCGGCACGACACCGGTCTGCCAGTCGTGGCAGTGGAGCACGTCCGGCACGAGCGTCTCGTCTAACTTCCCAATCATCTCGAGGGCGGCACGTGAGAAGAACGCGAATCGTTCCGCGTCGTCATAGTGTCCGTAGAGCACACCTTCTCGATTGAAATAGTATTCGTTATCGATGAAGTAGTACGTGATGCCATCGTGTTCGAGTTTGAGCACCGCGGCGAACTGCTTGCGCCAGCCGACCGGAACAATCAAATCGAATAAGTATTCCATCTTCTCGACGTATTCCTCAGCAATCGTGCCATACTTCGGCATGACGACACTGACTTCCTCACCAAGGCCAGACACCGCTTGAGGGAGCGAGCCGATGACATCGGCAAGCCCCCCCGTTTTCATGAACGGTGCCGCTTCTGAAGCGACATACCATATTTTCATAATATCCTCCTTCACACCGTTGTCCGTTTTCCGATGACGATCGGTTCATCGACCGTCCCTCGAATGACCTGTCCGCGTTTCACGACCACTTCTTTATCTAAAATTGCGTTCTCGACGACAGCGCCTTCTTCGATGATGGACTTGGATAAAATGATTGAATTTTTGACGCGGGCATGTTCGCTGATGACGACGCCTCGGAACAAGATACTGTTTTGCACTTCGCCGCTGATTTTACAGCCGTTGGCGACGAGCGCTTCATTCACTTTCGACCCTTTCAAATAACGCGTCGGCGGTTCGTGCTTGATCTTCGTATAGATGTGCGGGAAATCATAGATGATTCCCTCATGACGAAGCAAACGCATACTTTCATTATAGTACGAAAGAACCGAATGGATGACTTGCATTTTACCTGTATAGTGGTAACCGTGAACGTGTAAGCGATGGAGCTGCGGGCGAATCACGCCGTCGAGTAAATCATACTCGCCACGTGACGTCGCCTCATCGACGAGTCGAAGGAACAAGTTCTTCGACATGATGATCGTCTCCGTGTATGCGTACTCGTCGTCCGGGCTAAAGCCTCGCTCCGAGATGCCGACGACACGGTCGTTCTCCCCGAGACGAATCGGGCGGCAGTACCCACACTTTTGCTCGTGCCCGGTATAGGCGAGCGTAATGTCCGCGCCCATCGATTTATGGTGCTCGAGCATGTCTTGGAAGTCGATTGTCGTCAAGACGTTTGAGCCTGTGATGACGACGTACGGCTGTTTACTGCGCACGAAGTGTTCGCGGTGCATCGAGAAGTTTGCCAAGTCGCCCAAATAAGCTTCCCCGTCCGGCTTTAACGCCGGCGGGAAGATGTGAAGGCCGCCTTGCGAGCGGTCAAGGTCCCACTCTTTCCCTGAACCGACATGGTCCATGAGCGAGCGATACTTGTCGAGCGTGAAAATCCCGACTTGATTGATGCCTTGCGTAATCATATTCGTCAATGTGAAGTCAATGAGTCGATAACGTCCAGAGAACGGGACGGACGCCAAATTGCGATGTCCCGTAAACTCTGGAAATAATCCTTCTTCGGTCCCTAAGTTGATGACCCCTAACAAATCATTCGTCAACAATAACGCCTCCTTGCGTCGGTCTTTTTTAAGTTCAAGCACGTTGTTTGAATACTGCTCCGCTCTCGATGTTTTCGTGAGGTTCAATGACAACAATCTCACCACCCGGCTCGCCGATTGTCGCTCCGTCTGCGATGACGGCACAGCTTGCGACAATGGCTCGATGAATCGTGACATCTTTTCCGATGCGAGCCCCCGGCATGATAACAGAGTCTTTGACGAGTGACCCCTCGCCGACACGCACGTCATAGAATAAGACGGAGTGTTGAACTTCCCCTTCGATTTGACAGCCTTCGTTAATGACCGACTGTTCGACGCAAGCGTCTTTTCCGATGTATTGCGGCGTCTGGTTCGGGTTGACTGAATACATCTTCCAGTTCGGGTCGTATAAGTCGAACGGCGGATCTTCCTCTAACAAGTCCATGTTCGCTTCCCAGAGCGATTGAATCGTACCGACGTCTTTCCAGTAACCTTTGAACTTGTAGGCGAAGACGTTAAGTCCGTCGAGTAGCGTATTCGGAATGATGTTCTTCCCGAAGTCAAAGCTTGACGTCTCATCTTCCGCGTCTTGAATCAAGTGCTCCCGAAGCACTTTCCAGTTAAAGATGTAAATCCCCATCGAAGCCAAGTTGCTCTTCGGTTTTTCAGGCTTCTCCTCAAACTCTTTAATGCGGAGGTCGTCGGTCGTGTTCAAAATCCCGAAACGAGGGGCTTCGTCCCACGGCACTTCCATGACCGAGATGGTGACGTCCGCTCCTTTTTCTTTATGGAAATCGAGCATCTTCTCGTAATCCATTTTATAAATATGGTCACCCGACAAAATCAAGACGTACTCTGGATCGTAATCGTCGATATAGCTCAAGTTTCGATAAATCGCGTTCGCTGTACCTTCGTACCAGTTTTTCCCCGATTGTGCCTGGTATGGCGGCAAGATGGCCAAGCCACCGTTGCGGCGGTCCAAATCCCATGCCGACCCGATGCCAAGGTAGCGGTTCAGTTCAAGCGGTTCATATTGTGTCAACACACCGACTGTCGTAATTCCCGAATTCGTACAGTTCGATAATGGGAAATCGATGATTCGGTACTTCCCTCCAAAGTGGACAGCCGGTTTCGCCGTCTTACGTGTAAGGGGCCCGAGTCGCTTCCCTTCCCCTCCCGCGAGGAGCATCGCAACCATTTCTTGCTTCATAGTACAGCCTCCTAAATTCATAATATAAACCTCTTTTACCCTTTTTCGCTGTTTCCTAATGTATTCCTGCCCAAATTATTATATGATAACGTTTACATTTTGAAATTTGTTGAAAGATTGACGATATAATGAATGAAGAGAGGGGTGAGCGAATGCGGGCATGGGTAGGAACACTCTTTTTTGCCGGACTGATCGCTGTCGGATTTACAGTGAGCAGTGCGTTGAAAGAGGAAATCGAACAAACGAAGACGATTGTCGCATGGGGCGAGGAGACCGTCGAAACGGCGCCGTTGTCGACGAAGCACGCCGTCACCCTCGCCTATAAAGGCGGGGCTGAGACGCTCTATTTGAGCGGGCGCCGCGATGACGTCTCTCTCGACGGGCTACCCGACCACATTCGTGACGCCATCATGATTATCGAAGACCGCAAGTTCAACGCCCATCCAGGTTACGACTTGAGCGGGATCGCCCGGGCGTTTATCAATAACGCCAATGAGACATCGGTCCAAGGCGGGAGCACGATTACACAGCAGCTGGCGCGAAACGTTTACTTGACACATGAGCGGACATACGAACGAAAAGTGAAGGAATTGATGATCGCGCGGGCGCTTGAAAAAAATTATAGTAAGAAAGAAATTATTACGTCATATAGTAACGTTATCTTCTTCGGGCATAACGTATACGGCATCCAATCCGCGGCCGACACGTACTTCTCGCGGCCGCTCGAGGACTTGAACTGGAACCAAATCGCCTATTTGCTGACGGTGCCGAACAATCCATCCTTGTACGACCCGCTCAACCCGTCCGCGGCGTTTTACGAACGAAAAGACCGCATCTTGACGCAACTAAAAGAAGCCGGGCTCGTCTCAAAACAAGCCTATGACGCGGCACATGGCGTGAAACTGAAAGCCAGCTATAAACGCCACGAGATTCGATATCCCGACTACATGGATGCCGTCATGAAAGACGCGATTCGGCTCGTGCGAACCCGGTACGACCTAGACGAAGAGGCAGCGCGCGACTACTTGGCAAGCAATCAGGCGACGGTCGAGACGTACTTGTCCGTCGCACGCCAGACGGCTGCGAAACGGGAGTTAAGTGAATTGCCTACCGGACTGAACGGCGGCTATGCCGAACTGACGCCGAACGGACGAATCGTCGCCCTCGTCGACTCGGAAATGAAGCAAAGTGGGGAGTTCAACCGTTCGACGCAAGCGTTCCGACAACCAGGGTCGGCCATCAAACCGATTCTCGTCTTTGCCCCGTTCATCGAGGAGACGAATGCGACACTCGATACGATGCTCGACGGCCGTCCCGTCTGTTACGGGACGTATTGCCCGACCAATAGCGGCAATCGCGTCCTGAGCGACGTCACGTTCCGTGATACGGTCGCCTATTCGTTCAACACGCCGGCACTCGCCGCGTTCAATCAAGTCGACCAAGAGGCGGCCTACGCCACGGCCGATCTCATGTTCAGCCAATGGGATCCTGATAAAGATAACAGTATGGCGAGCGCGCTCGGAGGGTTGACACAAGGCGTGTCCCCGAAAGAACTGGCGGCTGCGTATACGCCGTTTTTGAACAACGGGGTCTACGTCTCCGGCCAAACGATTAAAGAGATTCGGTTCGCCTCGGGCGCCCCGACGATCAGCCCGAGCATGACGAAACAAGCCATCTGGTCAGAAGAGACAGCTGCGACGATGCGACAAGCGTTGTCGGCTGTCACGACGTACGGGACGGGTCGCTATGCCGGGCAAATCAAGCGTCCGTATGTCGGTGGTAAGACCGGAACGACGAACGCCCACAAAGATATGTGGTACGTCGGATTGACAGATGAGACGATCACCGCGATTTGGCTCGGGGCGGATACCCCACGTCCGTTCCCAGAACTCGCCAACCGTGCCTATCCGGCCATCGTCTGGACAGAGGCGCATCGAT
>NZ_JNAA01000003.1:0-606 GCF_000696055.1 Exiguobacterium sp. AB2 | reverse complement strand
GTAGAGCGCCTGAAGAGCAAATATACGGTCACGACCATCCTACGTGTCCTAGACGTGCCACGGGCAACCTATTACCGTTGGGTCAAAGAACCGGTGAAGCAACCTTCGGTGCTGGAGCAAACAGTCATCGAAGTGTGTAAGCTTACGAAGTATCGATATGGACATCGAAAGATAAAAGCCCTGTTAGAGCAAACCTATGAATTGGCGGCTAACCGGAACACCGTACAAAGAATCATGCAGAAGCACCATCTCCAGTGTCGGATCAAGCCTAAACGGAAATGGAAGTCTCAGGGCGAGAGCATCATCATCGCACCTGACCTTCTCAAGCGAGACTTCACGGCCAGTGAACCGAATAAGAAGTGGGTGACGGACATCACCTATATCCAATACGGGAGCACGACGAAGTACCTCTCCACGATCATCGACCTATTCAACAATGAAATCGTTGCCTATAAGCTATACGAGCATCAACAGACGCCCCTCGTCATCGATACGTTAAAGATGGCGTTGGAGAGTCGGAACAATCCCGAAGGGATCATCATCCATTCGGATCAAGGAAGTGTCTATACATCATATGCCTTTCAAGATTTGGTCAAGAGGAATCAT
>NZ_JNAA01000002.1:0-43634 GCF_000696055.1 Exiguobacterium sp. AB2 | reverse complement strand
ATCCCCCCGAAGGGTTCGGATGACTTCCTGCGCTCGACTTGCATGTATTAGGCACGCCGCCAGCGTTCGTCCTGAGCCAGGATCAAACTCTCCAAAGAATTTGATATAGCTCTTGAAATGACGAAGCTTGCGCTTCATTCAAAAATTGTAAAACTTTTTTTGCCTCATCGTTCAGTTTTCAAAGTTCGTCTGTCGCTCATTGGCGACTCTTAAAATAATACAAGTCATCGACACAGTTGTCAACCACTTTTTTATTTCTTTCCGCTGCCATCAGCGGCAACGTTTATTAACTTACCGTATGTCGAACTGAAAGGCAAGTGTTTTTCAAAAACTTTTTAAAAATAATTTTAAAACGGATAAAAACACCCCCGGCCAGTCAAGCTGGGACGGGGGCAAAGCCACGTGAAGTCGGCATTTATTGCTGGTGACGCATTGTTGGGAAGAGTAAGACGTCACGAATTGATGGTGCATCTGTGAGCAACATGACAAGACGGTCAATTCCGATTCCGAGACCGCCAGTCGGTGGCATGCCATATTCGAGCGCCTCTAGGAAATCGTTATCGAGTTCGTGTGCTTCATCATTCCCCGCTTCTTTCTCAAGCAACTGTGCTTCGAAACGCTCACGTTGATCGATCGGGTCGTTCAACTCCGTGAACGCGTTCGCGTGTTCACGACGGACGATGAACAACTCAAAGCGGTCCGTGAAGCGTGGGTCTTGATCATTCTTTTTCGCAAGTGGTGACACTTCGACCGGATGGCCAGTGACGAAAGTCGGTTGAAGCAACGTCTCTTCTACTTTTTGTTCAAAGAATTCATTGACGATATGACCGAACGTCATATGATCTTGAACTTCGACACCGTGCTCTTTCGCAAGTGCGCGTGCTTCTTCATCCGACATCTGTTGCCAGAAGTCGACACCTGTCTCCTCTTTCACCAAGTCGACCATGTGGGCACGTTTCCAACCGATTCCGAGATGAATCGTATCTTCACCGTACTGGACATCTGTCGTGCCTAGCACTTCTTTCGCGACGTGCGCAACCAATTCTTCCGTCAAATCCATGATGTCGTTATAATCCGCATATGCTTCATATAGCTCAATCATCGTGAACTCTGGGTTGTGACGTGTCGAGATTCCTTCGTTACGGAAGACGCGTCCGATTTCATAGACGCGCTCAAGTCCACCGACGATGAGGCGCTTCAAGTGGAGCTCAATCGCAATTCGCATATATAGTTCCATATCGAGTGCATTGTGATGCGTCAAGAACGGACGGGCCGCTGCACCACCGGCAATCGTATGAAGCATCGGCGTTTCCACTTCAAGGTAACCGCGTTGATTTAAGAAAGTACGGATTTCCGAGATGATTCGGCTACGCAAAATAAACGTCTGACGTGAATCATTGTTTGTGATTAAGTCGAGATAACGTTGGCGATAACGTTGTTCGACATCTTTAAGTCCGTGGTATTTATCCGGAAGCGGTCGCAACGCTTTCGTCAACAGTTCAAACGCTTCAACGTGAATCGACAATTCTCCCACGTTCGTTTTGAACAATTTCCCTTTCACACCGACGATGTCACCAAGGTCAGACGATTTAAACAAATCGAACGCCTCGTCACCGACATCATTCTTGCGAACATAAATTTGAATCTGGCCAGTGACGTCTTGGATGTGGGCAAAGAAGACTTTCCCTTTCCCACGCTTCGTCATGATTCGGCCAGCAAGCGTCACGTCGACAGCTTGTTCAGCGAGCGCTTCTTTCTCAATCGCCTCATATTGTTCGTGCAATTCACCGGCATGGGCCGAGCGTTCGAACCGCTGACCGAACGGGTCTAAGCCGCGTTCGCGCATTTCCGTCATCTTTTCAAAACGCACCTGCATTTGGTCGTTCATTTCCAACTCGTGACTCACTACTCCATTCACTCCTCTATACGTATTGGGTTTCTCTCTAATAAAAAACTGTCGACCCGATGGCCAACAGCACAGCCTGAGCCGTTCGCTCATTGCGTAGCGCTTTTTCGCCAAACAAGCTTACCATAAATCACTTTTTTACACTAGTTCACACTTCTTGCATCTGTCGTTCGAGTTGCTCGACGAAATGGTACAAAATGATCCCGAACGTATCACGTGATTCAGCCTCATTGATTTGCTTGCGAACCGGGCCGCTCCCTTTCAATCCTTTCAAGTACCAGGCCGCGTGTTGACGCATTTCCCGCACTGCCGTCAGCTCGCCTTTGATGGCAATCAATCGATCGAGGTGAAGCATGCATATATCAATCTTCTCCCGCGCTGCCGGTTCTGGCGGGAGTTCACCTGTCTCTAAATATTGAACCGTCTGGTAAAGCATCCACGGGTTCCCTAAAGCGGCCCGGCCGATCATGACGGCATCGACGCCGTAATGGTCGATCGCGTGTTTCGCTTCTTGCGGTGTCGAGATATCGCCATTCCCGATAATCGGAACGGTCGCAATCTTTTTCGCTTCGCCAATCCATTCCCAATTCGCCGTACCTTCATATTGTTGGGAACGGGTCCGCCCGTGGATCGCAATCGCCGAGGCGCCACCCGACTGGGCCGCTCGGACGTTATCGAGAATGTAGATGTGATCCTCGTCCCAACCGAGACGCATTTTGACGGTGACCGGTTTTTCGACCGCATTCGAGACGGCATTTACCATCTCATACACTTTCTCCGGGTCGAGTAACCACTTCGCGCCCGCCTCACACTTCGTCACTTTTGGGACCGGGCAACCCATGTTGATGTCGATAATGTCCGCATTCGTATTTTGGTCGACGTACCTCGCCGCCTGTACGAGCGTCTCTTTCGACCCGCCAAAGATTTGAAGACTGAGTGGTTTTTCTCGCTCATCGACGTACAGCATCCGTAGCGTCCGCGCGTTCTCTAACAAAATCCCTTTATCGCTCACCATCTCGGCACAGACGAGCCCGGCACCGAACTCTTTCGCGATGAGACGAAATGCCGGATTCGTGACGCCGGCCATCGGGGCGAGCACGGCCCGATTCTTAATGTCCACGTTTCCAATCTTAAAACCTGACATAGCTCCACTTCCTTTTATAGACGTTAAACCGATTCAACGAGCGACTGTAACGATTCAAGCCGGACTACATCGCGCCGTTCCGCTTCCGGTAGCGCGAGGAGCAGGTCGTGAACCGTCTGGCCTCTCACCACGAGCGTCGGAGCGATTTCCGCGAGCGGGGCGAGGACAAAAGCGCGTTCATGCATCCGCGGATGCGGTACAGACAAGTGCTTCGATTGTATATCTTCGCCGTTATAAACCAAGATGTCAAGGTCGATTGTACGGGGGCCGTTCTTAAAGAGACGTTCCCGCCCAAGCTGTCGCTCGATGTGTTGTAACCGGTCGAGGACGTCTTCGGCCGAACGTGCCGTGACGACTGCAACGACCATATTATAGAACGAAGGCTGGTCCGTATATCCGACCGGTGCCGTCTCATAGACGGACGACCGACTCGTGACACGAAGCCCTTCCGCCTCCATCGCTTCAATCGCCTCGTGTAAGTAACGGGCCCGCTCACCGATGTTTGAACCGAGTGCGATATACATCATCCGTTTCGCCTCCGCGTCATCTCGATGGCGACCGAGTCGTAGTGTCCCGGAATCGGCGGGTCCGGTTTGATCACTTTGACGGTCACGCTTTGAATCTTATCGCTGTGGGCGAGCACGGCTTGCGTGATCCGTTCGCCGAGCGTCTCGAGCAGGTTGACCGGTTCGCCCGTGACGATCGCTTCTGTCACTTGATACAAACCGGCGTAGCTGACCCCGTCATCTAAATCATCCGAAAATCCGGCCGGTGCCAGGTCGAGTTCACACATCAAATCGATATTAAATCGCTGCCCGAGTCGATTTTCTTCTTCAAACACACCGTGATACCCGTAAAAGCGCATCCCGTTCACAAACATTTTATCCATGTTGTCCGCCTCCTAACATCACGTCCATCATCCGCGCGGCCCGTTTATTCGCACGTACGTCATGCACCCTTACCCAAGCGCAACCTTTCATAATGCCGAGACACGTCGTCGCAATCGTCCCTTCTAGACGTTCCTCGGTCGGTAAGTCGAGCGCCTGTCCGATAAACGACTTCCGGGACGTCCCGAGCAGAACCGGGTACCCGAGGTTCGTGATGACATCAAGCCGGTTCATCAGTTCAAGGTTCTGTGCATAGTCTTTCGCGAAACCGATGCCCGGGTCGAGCCAAATCAACTCGTCCGACAAACCTGCCTCGTGCGCGAGCTCAATCGATTCTTGAATGTCGCCGACGACTTCTTCGATGAAATGTCCGTAATTCCGATTGTCCCGGTTGTGCATCAAAATAATTGGGACGCCATACGCGTTGGCCACCTGCACCATCGAGCGGTCGCCCCATTTCGATCCCCAGACATCGTTGATGATATCCGCCCCGGCTTCGACGGCCGCTCGCGCGACTTCCGGCTTGTACGTGTCAATCGAAACCAACACGTCGAGCTCTGCTTTTAATCGGCGAATGACCGGGACGACCCGTTCAATCTCTTCTTCAGCTGATACGAACTGCGCCCCTGGCCGTGTCGACTCGCCGCCGACATCAATCGCATCGGCCCCATCCTCGACGAGTTGCCTCGCATGCGCAATCGCATCGTCAAGCACCGTATAGCGGCCACCATCCGAGAATGAATCCGGTGTCACATTCAAAATCCCCATCACGTTCGTCATGTCGCACTCTCCTTTTCAATCGTCTTCAATACACGTTGCCACACCTCCGTGAAGCGCGCTCCTTCTTTACCAGGGAAACGACGGCCAGAAAAATCGGTCACCGGCGCAATTTGTTGAATCGAGTTCGTCAGCCAAATCTCTTCGGCCTCGGCCAACTCTTCAAACGTGACAGCCCGCTCCGATACGTAAAACGTCTCCATCACCCATTTTCGGGTCACACCGGCGAGCGCGCCCGATGAGAGCGGTGTCGTAAAGAGACGACCGTCCCGTTCCGTCCAAAACACGTTCGAGACGAGCCCTTCTACGACACTTCCACTCTCATCCGCAAACAACCCTTCGGCCTCACGGTCAATCAAGGCACGTTTCCCGAGAATATTGTTCATATAATGATGCGACTTCAAACGAAACGCGGCTTCAGGTCGGCTTCGCGGAAACGGCAACGCCTCGAGTCGCTTTTCAACCGGTGCGAACGCTTCGGCGAGCGGCTTGACGAGGAGCGTCACGTTCGGCCGCCCATACCGTCCGTCGTGAAGCCCGAGTGGTGCGACGCCCGCCGATACGTTGAGGCGAATGTAAAGGTTTGGGGCATCGTTTTGTCGAACGACGTCTTGAATCGCTTGTTCGATGTCTCGCTTTCGATAAGGCAAGTCGATCCACAGCGCGTCTAAACTGTCAGTGAGTCTCTCCCAATGCGCATCGAACAAGAACGGCTTCCCGTCAAACGTCCGAAACGTTTCAAACAACCCCATTCCGTACAGGAAACCGTGATCGGACACGGGGATGCACACTTCATCGCTTCCACGTAACTCGCCGTTATGCCATAGCCACATGACGATACACCTCGATAAAGTTTCGAATCATCTCTTTGCCATGCTCCGTCAAAATCGCCTCCGGATGATATTGCACCCCTTCAATCGGCAACGTCTTGTGGCGGAGCGCCATAATCTCACCTTCCCGCGTCTCGGCCGTCACGTCGAGACAGTCCGGGAGCGACGCACGGTCAACGGCGAGCGAATGATATCGCGTGACGACCGTATCTTGGGGGACGTCTTGAAAGAGCGTCTTGCCGTCATGCCGAATGTTCGACGTCTTCCCGTGCATGAGCCGCTCGGCATGGACGACTTCGCCACCGAACGCTTGCGCGATCGCTTGATGACCAAGGCAGACGCCAAGAATCGGAACTTTCCCGGCAAACGTACGAATCGCCTCCACACTGATGCCGGCCTCATTCGGGGTACATGGTCCCGGCGAGATGACGAGATAGCTCGGAGCCAGCGCCTCGATTTCCTCGAGCGTGATGTCGTCGTTCCGGCGGACGACGAGTTGTTCGCCGAGCTCACCGAAATATTGCACCAAGTTATATGTGAATGAATCATAGTTGTCGATGAGTAAAATCATGTTGTCTCCTCCGCTTTCGCTTTCGCCGCCCAGAGCGCTTTCGCCTTTGACAACGATTCTTCATATTCGGCGACCGGGTCCGAGTCGATGACGATGCCCGCGCCGGCTTGAACGTGTGCCACCCCGTCTTTGACGACCATCGTCCGAATCGTAATGTTGAAGACGAGGTCGTCGGCCCAACTGAGCCAACCGTACGAGCCGGTATAAATGCCGCGCCGAACCGGTTCGAGTTCCTCGATAATCTCCATCGTCCGAATTTTCGGCGCCCCTGTAATCGTTCCGCCCGGGAACATCGCCCCGAGCGCTTCAGCACCGGAAACATCGTCCCGAATCAGACCGCGGACGTTTGAGACGATATGTTGGACGTGCGAGTACTTTTCGATGACCATCAACTCGTCGACGTGGACGGTGCCGTACGCCGCCACTTTCCCAAGATCGTTTCGTTCCAAATCGACGAGCATGACATGTTCGGCCCGCTCTTTCTCGTTATCTAACAACGTTCGGGCCAGTTCCATGTCTTCCGCCTCGTCACGTCCCCGCGGCCGCGTCCCGGCGATCGGGCGTGTCGAGATGGCAGAACCGTGCTTCTCAATTAACAGCTCGGGCGACGCCGATACCATCGTCAAAAAATCGTCTTTGAAGTAACCCATATACGGTGACGGGTTCATCTCACGAAGCGTGTCATAGACGTGGCGCGGGTCGGCGAGGAGCGGCTCGGATTGTCTGACGCTCAAGTTGACTTGGAACACGTCGCCTTCCACGATATATGCTTGAATCGTCTGCACCGCCGCGACGAACTGTGCTTGCGATAGGGACCGCGCCCGCTCCACGTCACGATCGACGACGGGTGCGAAAGCGTAATGTGTCTCCGTCTGCCAAAGTGCCGCGAACCGATCAAGCCTTGCCTCGACATTTCCTTCTGCCGTGACCATGACGTACAAGAGCGACTCGGCTTCATCGAAGACGGCCACTTCATCGAACAACAAGAACGAAACGTCCGGCGTCGCCAAGTCATCGGCCGCTTCACGTGGCAACCGCTCGAGCGTCCGCGCGACGTCATAGCTCACATAGCCGATCATGCCGCCAAAGAACGGGGGTGCCCCGTCCGGACGTTCGACCGCATAACGCGAACGGACCGCTTCGACGATGTCGAGCGGGCGACCGTTTAACGTTTCAAGCCCTGCTTCCGTCCTCAACGTCCCGATGTGATCTTTCACGTGAAGCGTCCCGAACGGCTCGACGCCCGCCATCGTGTACCGACCGGCCCGGCCGCTCTCGAGCCACGCATGGTGGGACTTCCCTTCTGTCAACGTTAAGTATGTGTCGTACATCTTCTGTTTTGTCATATGGATTGTTTTGAACGCTGTCGTCCGCACATCCGATTCCCCCGTTCCTCTAGTTCATGCCTCTAATTGTACACAAGAAAAGGCAGTTCCCGAAAGAAGTTGTCTTCTAGGAACTGCCTCATACATTATGAACGGACACTGTCCGATTCTTCGTCGAATTGGTAGAGCGGCGTGCTCAAGTAGCGTTCTCCGTTTGATGGGATGATCGCAAGCACGTTTTTGCCTTTGCCGAGTTGTTTCGCCGTATCGACCGCTGCTGCGATGGCCGCGCCTGACGAGATGCCACCGAGGACCCCGTTCGTCCGTGCCGCGAGTCGAGCGTATTCGAACGCTTGGTCCGTCGTGATTTGCAGGACACCTTCATAAATCTCCGTATCGAGAATCGATGGGACGAACCCTGCGCCGATGCCTTGGATTTTATGCGGCCCCGGCTTTCCGCCTGAAAGGACCGGCGAATCAACAGGTTCAACTGCCAAGATTTTCACGTCCGGATATTTCGCCTTCAATACTTTACCGGCACCTGTAATCGTGCCACCCGTTCCAACACCAGCGATGAACGCATCGACGTCCAATCCTGAGGCCTCGAACGCGTCGACAATCTCAGGTCCCGTCGTCATCTCATGGACGTTTGGGTTGGCCGCATTGTTGAATTGTTGAGGCAGGAAGTATCCGTTCGCTTCCGCTTCTTCGGTCGCGCGACGAATCGCGCCGCCCATTCCTTCAGGACCTGGCGTCAAGATGAGCTCCGCCCCGTAACCGCGAAGCAAGTTGCGACGCTCCATGCTCATCGTCTCCGGCATGACGAGAATCGCTTTATAGCCTTTCGCTGCGCTGACCATCGCGAGTCCGATCCCCGTGTTGCCACTTGTCGGTTCGATGATGGTATCGCCCGGCTTCAAGATGCCTTCTTTTTCAGCTGCCTCGATCATGGCAAGTGCAATCCGGTCTTTTACACTCGAGCCCGGATTCATGTACTCCAACTTCATATAAACCGTTGCATCTTCCGGACCTGTCAGCCCGTTCAACTTCACAATCGGTGTCTTCCCAATCAAGTCTGTCACTGAATCTACGATACGCATGTTACTTCCTCCTCATAATTCCGACTATTCCGATAATGTAATCATACCCTATCGAATTGAAAATATGCAATTTGGAACGAAGCCGTTTAACGCGCTTGTTGTTTCATTGCCTCGAGCTGTTCTGCCGAGAAGTGATACTTTTCACCACAGAAGTGACAAACCGCTTCCGCGCCGCCGTCTTCTTCAATCATTTGACGAATCTCTTCGGCGCCGAGCCCGATAATCGCACTTTCCATGCGGTCACGGCTACACGTGCAGTTAAATTGGACCGGTTTTTGGTCAAGTAGTTCTAGACTATCGCCAAGAAGCATCTCGAGCATCTCTTCCGGTGTCTTTTCTTCTCCGATTAACACCGATACCGGCGGGAACGTCTTCAATGCGGTTTCGAGTTTTTGAATCGTCTCTTCTGACGCGTTTGGCATCAATTGAACGATGATGCCACCTGCTGCGAGAATCGACTCGTCTTCAGGAAGAACGAGAACGCCGGCACCGACGACTGACGGCACTTGTTCCGAAGTGGCGAAGTAGTACGTGAAGTCTTCACTGATTTCACCCGTTTGAATTTCAGATGACCCACCGACGTAATCTTTTAAACCGAGGTCTTTAATGACCGAAATTGTCCCACGTCCGACCGCTTCGCCGACTTTGAGCTTTGTAAGGCCATGGTCGTTGACGAACGTGCCACCTTCGACACGCGGATGCGAGACGTATCCACGCACATCTCCGGCCGTGTCGGCATCGACGATGATTTTACCAATCGGTCCGTCGCCTTCGACTTTGAGCGTGACGCGGGCGGCGCCTTTTTGCATCGCCCCGATCATCGTCCCAATCGTCATCGTCCGACCGAGCGCCGCCGAGGCGACAGGTGTCGTCTGATGGCGGAGCTGCGTCTCAAAAATCGTCTTCGTCGTGCGGACGGCGAAGGCGCGGACTTCCCCGTTGAACCCGAGGGCACGAACGAGGTAATCGGCTTTCATTTGGTCAAGTAATGCTTGTTGTTCTGGTTGAATCATATCGTGTAACTCCTTTATGGTCATTTCTGGTTGCGTTCATAGATGAGGCGAAGCCCGTCGAGCGTCAAGAACGAATCAACGGCATCGATCGTCTCCGCGTGTTCGCTAATCAAACGCGCGAGTCCGCCCGTGGCGATGACGGTCGCTTCCCCGACTTCGCGCTTGATGCGGCTGACGATGCCATCGACTTGGGCGACGTACCCGTAGTACGTCCCGGACTGCATCGCTTGAATCGTGTTCTTTCCGACGACAGTCGGCGGGGTCGCGAGTTCGATGCGCGGCAACTTCGCCGCACGTTGATAGAGCGCCTCGACCGAAATCATGATGCCCGGCGAGATGATGCCGCCGTGATAGCGTCGGTTCGCATCGATGTAACAGTACGTCGTCGCCGTCCCAAAATCAACGATAATGAGCGGTCCGTCGTATTTGGCAATCCCGGCGACCGCATTGACGATGCGGTCCGCACCGACTTCCCGTGGATTGTCGACGTGGATGTCGAGGCCCGTCTTCACACCGGGACCGACGACAATCGGGCGGACGTTGAAGTAGCGTTGTGACATCTGTTCGAGTGGAAAGATGACCGGCGGGACGACGGACGAGAGAATCACGCCATCAACTTGGTCGAACGAGACGTTCGAATGATCAAACAGTGACTTGATGAGCATTCCATACTCATCGGTCGTTTTTGTGCGGTCCGTCGAGATGCGCCAATGGTGGACGAGCGTCTCACCGTCATACATCCCAAGAACAATATTTGTATTCCCAACATCAATCACTAAAATCATGATAGCGTTCCTCACTTTGTTGTCAATTACAGTTCGCTCGAATTATAACACGAAAAAAGACGAATGCCTCATGAAGGGCATTCGTCTCTAACACTTACCGTGAATCGTTGTTCGGGCGTTCTGTCGGTGTCGCTTCAGGCTTATCGCCTTCTGGGACGACGTCCGGCTTCACTTCTTGAACCGACTCCGGCTGGTCGATGACTTGTCCGTGCTTGACGGCCGCCTCATCTTTTTTCGCCTCGTCTGAATCATCCGTTGCATCCGTCGGCTCTGCCGGCTCGTGCGGGAGATATTCGCGTGTTTCAATCAAGTGACGAATCTGCTTCGAGTCGAGCGTCTCGACTTCAAGCAGCGTTTTCGCAACGAGTTCAAGATCGTCGCGACGATCGGTCAACACTTGCTTCGCTTTCGCGTAACAACGATTGATGATTTCGCGAATCTCAAGATCGATTTCTTGCGCGATGGCATCCGAGTAGTTCTGTTCTGTTTGGAAGTCACGGCCCAAGAACACTTGGCCACCATGATTTGAGCCGAGCTGGAGCGGTCCGAGCTTGTCGCTCATCCCGTAATCCATGACCATCTTCCGTGCGATTCCAGTCGCGCGTTGGAAGTCATTGCTCGCGCCCGTCGACACTTCCCCGAAGATGATGTCTTCGGCGACGCGACCGCCGAGGAGTCCGACAATCTTATCCTCAAGCTCAGGTTTCGTCATGAAGTAGCGATCTTCTTTTGGAAGCATGACGACGTATCCGCCCGCATTACCGCGTGGGACAATCGTCACTTTATGCACTTCATCGGCGTTCTCAAGTTCAATCCCGATAATCGTATGACCCGCCTCATGGTAGGCCACGATGTTTCGTTCTTTCTCCGAGATGACGCGACTCTTCTTCGAAGGGCCAGCGATGACACGGTCAATCGCCTCTTCCACATCGACAATCGAAACAGCCGCACGGTTCGAGCGGGCTGCGACGAGCGCCGCCTCGTTGAGCAAGTTCTCCAAGTCCGCACCTGAGAAACCAGGTGTCCGCTGCGCGATCGACTTCAAGTCGACCGTCGAATCGAGCGGCTTGTTGCGTGCATGGACTTTTAAGACTTCTTCACGGCCTTTCACGTCAGGGCGGTCGACCGTGATTTGACGGTCAAAACGTCCCGGACGGAGAAGGGCCGGGTCAAGAATGTCCGGACGGTTCGTCGCGGCAATCATGATGATGCCTTCGTTATCACTGAATCCATCCATTTCAACAAGGAGTTGGTTAAGCGTCTGCTCACGCTCATCGTGGCCGCCACCGAGACCGGCACCACGTTGGCGTCCGACCGCATCGATCTCATCGATGAAGATGATACACGGTGCGTTCTTCTTCGCGTTCTCGAACAAGTCACGGACACGTGATGCCCCGACCCCGACGAACATCTCGACGAAATCAGAACCTGAAATCGAGAAGAACGGTACGCCGGCTTCACCCGCCGCTGCACGAGCGAGGAGTGTCTTACCTGTCCCTGGAGGACCGACAAGAAGGACACCTTTTGGAATCCGTGCGCCTAGTTTCGAGAACTTGCGCGGGTCTTTCAAGAACTCAACGACTTCAATCAGTTCTTGCTTCTCTTCGTCCGCTCCGGCAACGTCTTGGAACGTCACACGGCGCTTCTCTTGGTCGTACAGTTTCGCCTTCGATTTCCCGAAGTTCATCACACGACCGCCACCGCCGCCACCTTGGGCTTGGTTGAGCAAGAAGAAGAACAAGATGAAGATGATGATGAACGGTAAGATCGCAAATACGATACTGAACCAGTTCCCGCTCGACTCCGCTTCTTCGACACTAATGTTCGTATTCGCACGAAGTGACGAGAGCACTTCGGCATATTCGGCCTCGTTGGCCGGGATGTTCGTTTCAAAACGCTGGTCGTCATCTCCTGTTAAATCACCTGTAATCGAGATGGCACCCGGAATTTCTTGCACGGTCGCCGTTTCAATCCGACCTTCTTCCACATATTCCAAGAACTCCGAGTACGTGAGCGTCTCGCTCTGGCTACTCGGGTTTTGTAAATATTGAAGGAACAAGATCAAGGCTAGGAAAATCACACCGAAAACTAAGGTGTTTTTCACTGCACGATTCATTCTCTGCCTCCTATTCCGAGAAACGATGTTCTCGCCCATTCAGTATATGTGTATACTTTGGGTATTTCTTTTATCTTACCACGTCACATTTTCAAAAGAAAAACGTTAGCCCCCGTAAACGCTCGGCTTGAGCACACCGACGTAAGGGAGGTTGCGATATTTCTCTTCATAGTCGAGACCGTAGCCGACAACGAATTCGTGCGGGATAACGAAACCGCTATAATCTGCGGACAATCCGTTTTTACGGCCTGTCGGCTTGTCGAGTAACGTGACGATCTTCACCGACTTGGCTTTACGATACTTAAGGAGGTCGACGAGATAGGCGAGCGTGAGCCCGCTATCAATGATATCTTCTACAATCAAGATGTCACGACCTTCTACAGACGTATTTAAATCTTTCTCAATTTTCACTTCACCTGTCGATGACGTCCCGCCGTGGTACGTCGATACGTCCATGAAGTCCATCTCAAGATGAATGTCCATCTCTTTTACGAGGTCTGACATGAACGGCATCGCGCCTTTCAATACACAGACGAGAAGCGGAAACTCTTCTTTATATTCTTCGCTGAGTGTTGCCGCGAGTTCTTTCACTTTTTCTTGAATCTGTTCGCTCGAAATGAGCACCTTTTCCATATCGTTCTTTAATGACATCTTGAAATCCTCCTCTTTCTAATCCGACACAATCATCATTTTACCATTAATCGTGGGCATCTCGCATCCGACTTCTCCGGAAAATCGGAAACTCTTATTCCTACTATAGCGATAATTCGGCCAGTTGCGTCAACTAATAACGGGATGAGCGGTCGTTTTTCCTTCGGGACTTTTGCATCGATGAATACGCGAGCGACTTTCTTCGTTCCGACCGAGAGGCTGATTCGGTCACCCGGGCGCGGGGCGCGAACGTATAAGGGCCACTCGAGTGCATCGAGCGGGAAACCGCGACCACCATCCGTCACCTCGAGCGAAACGACGTGTTCACCAAACGTCACGCGTTCCGGGAGCGTCTCGACTCGTTGCGGCGACGGGATTGACAGTCGCCCCCGTTCCGTCAGAGCGAGGCTACCGTCACGCTTCTCTAAACGAAAATCCCCGCCCACATCGTAAACACCCGTCCCTCGCTTACTTCGCATGAGTCGCGTCATGCCTTCCGCTACCTGTACCCCAAAACGCTGTGATAAAAGCCGGCCGAGCACATGCCGCTCTTCTTCCGACAAGGTCGCAAGCGTCGGAAGTTTCACATGAAACGCTTTCATTTCAAACCGGACGTGACGCGCCATCCAGTCGGCCATGGCCACATACCGTCGCTGCCAAATTTCACGGTTCAGACGCGCCGCTGTGCATACATCTTGCACAAGCGTCGGCCATTCAGCTTGTAGCTCCGGAATGATCAGATGACGCATTTCATTGCGTAAATAATCGGTCTTCGCGTTCGTGGCATCTTCCCGCCATTCCAAGTTGTGGTGCTCCGCATACTCGATGAGCCGTTGTTTCGTCTCGTCTAACAACGGTCGGACGAGTGTTCCGCTACCGAACGGGCGACGTTCCGGGATGCCCGTCACTTCGATGACGTTACGGTGTAACTGAATGAGTACCGTCTCGACGACATCGTCGGCGTGATGGGCCGTCATCAACTCCCGATAGCCATGTTCACGCATGACCGTCTCGAAAAAGGCGTAGCGCGCTTCCCGAAAAGCGGATTGCGAGGCGGCTTCAAGTTCCAATCGCGTGCCGTGAAACGGGACGCCGTACGCGCACGCGAGTCGTTCCACGAATCGATATTCTTCATCGGATGCACGGCGCTGCCCGTGATGAACGTGCGCAATCGCGACGTCATGACCCTGCTGCACCATCCGATGAAGCAACACGACTGAATCCAATCCACCCGATACGGCAACCAATACGTTCGGCATCGTTCTTCCTCCTCGAGATAACAAAAAAAGCCACCTCAGATGAGATGACTTGTTCGCTTAGGTAAGTGACCCGTACGGGATTCGAACCCGTGTTACCGCCGTGAAAGGGCGGTGTCTTAACCGCTTGACCAACGGGCCTAAATAAAATGGTAGCGGCGGAGGGAGTCGAACCCACGACCTCACGGGTATGAACCGTACGCTCTAGCCAGCTGAGCTACACCGCCATGTTATTGTTGTGTCCTAAGCACATTTTCTATAATAACCAGTCACCACATTTGTGTCAATTCTTTTTTAAAAGTTTTTTATTAAAAAGAATCGTGCATAGTGTCGTCTTTCCCACTATACACGATTTCCTGTTCATTTTACATCATGCTTCTGCTGTCACGCCTCGATATTTTTTCTTCCACGCAATTCTAAAATAACTCCATAGAAGTCCAAAACAAGCAAGTGAGGCGAAGGCTAGATAAGTTGTTGCCGACTGTAAATATTGAATGCCGTCATTCGAGATAATCTCTTTGTATCCCGCGACCGTATATGTCATCGGCAAGAGCGTGTTAAATGGTTGAAGTGCGCTTGGAATCAACTCAAGCGGGAACGTTCCGGCCGACGTCGTCAATTGCAAAATGAGCAAGACGATGGCGACGAAACGACCCGGATTGCCAAGTGTCGTCACGAGTAATTGCACGATCAACAAGAACGTGATGCTGACGAGCCAACTGAACCCGAAGAAGCGAAGCGGTGCGTCCACCTCTACACCAAGGAGTTGAATCATCGCGACGTTCAAGACGAGCGCTTGGACGAACCCGACGACAACGAGCACACCGGATTTCGAGAGCAGCCAAGAGAGGCTGCGCTTCGGTTTTCCGGCTGGATCGTATAACGGGTACACGATGGACAATAAGAGCGCCCCGACGAATAGGCCGAGGGACATGAAGTACGGCGCAAAGCCGGTCCCATAGTTCGGTACGTGATGAATCGATGCGTCGACAACCTTGACCGGGCCGGCCATCATGTCGATGTTCTCGTCTCCAAGCTCGATGGACGCTTGCTCCGCACCTTCGGCCAACGCGTCACGTAGCGTGACGTTTCCCGATTCCAGTTCAGACAAGCCGTCTCTCAATTCACTGCTTCCTGACGCGACCGTCTTCCCGCCGTCGGCGAGTTGCATCGCCCCTTCAGTCAGCGTGCGTGTACCAGTCTCTGCGTCTTTTGCACCGGCAGCGAGCTGTTTACTTCCTTCTGTCAACGTGCCTGTCGCTTCCGTCAAACGTGTACTGCCGGATGCCAGTTCAGACGTCCCATCTCTCAACTGCCCCACACCCGCATTCAACGCCGTACTCGCTGATGCAAGCTCCCCCGAACTCGTCATAGCCGTTTTGGCACCTTGCTCGAGCCGTCCCGAACCCGTTGCGAGCGCCGCGGCCCCATCCGCTAACTCGGTTTGTCCTGAATCGAGTTCGGCCAGACCGGAAGCAAGTGCGTTCGCTCCCGCTTCTGCTTTCGTCAAGCCCGCACCAAGTTCGGTTTGTCCGTCTCGAATGCGTTCCGCACCTATCGTGAGCTCATCAAATCCGGCCGTTGTCGCCTGTTTACCTTCCTCAAGTCGACTGACCACTTGTTGAAGCACGTCTGGTGGAATCGGCTGACCGGATGCTACCAACGCCGAAAGCTGTTGCATCAACTCGTCTTGACTGGCGAGTAGCGTCGTCTTCATTTGATCGATCCCGTCAATCAGTTCAGCCTCCCCTGCCAAAAGTGCAGCATTGCCTTGTTTGGCGTTCGTCATCCCGTTCGCCAATTCGTTCGAACCGGCGACGAGCTGTGCACTTCCAGCCTTCGCCTGCTCGACTCCCGCCGCCAAAGTCTGTACACCATCGTCAAGCGACTTCGCACCCGCGTACAGTTCCTCCAGTTTCGAGGCGAACGTGGTCGTCCCTTCGACGAGTCGATTCGTCCCGTCTGAGAGGGCGGACGCTCCTTCGTCCACACGTCGTGCCCCGTCTGAGAGGGCCGCACTTCCTTCATACACTTGTTGACTTCCATCCGCCAAGTCGGTCGAACCGGTTGCAAGTTGGGACACACCCTCACCTAACTGCCCTGCTCCGTCTGCCAACTCTTGTTGTTTCGAAGCGAGAAGTGCAGTGCCATCGGCAAGTTCAGTCGCACCTTTCTCGGCCGTCTTGGATCCGTCGGCGAGTTTAGCTGCCCCATCTGCCGCATCTTCAAGACCAGCTGCTGCATCTTGGATGCCATCTCGCATGGCGCTGACGTACTGTTTGGCGACCTCGGTCGATAACTCCCCTTTTACTTGCTCCATCGCCGAGCCGCCGATTTGAGCCGCTAGAAAATTATATGACTCATTCGCAATATATTCGAGCTCGAGCTGTTCAGGATTGTCCTCGAGTGCTGTCGTCGCTTTTTTTGAAAAATCTTTCGGGATTTCAATCGCCATGTAATAATCATGGTCGTTTAATCCCGATTCAGCCTCAGCTCGAGTCGTCTCGATGAAATCGAACGCCTCCGAGGTGAGCAGCTTGTCGACGAGTTCGTCTCCGACAGCGAGCGAATCCTCATTGAACGTCGCCCCTTCGTCCTCGTTGACAATTGCGACAGGGAGATCCTTCATCTGACCATACGGATCCCAAAACGCCCATAAAAACATGCCCGCGTACATGAGCGGTACGAGTGCCACCGCCAAAATCGGAATCAAGACGCGAGGGTTTTTCGCGATGTTCCGCCACTCCGCTTTCCAAAGTTTCCATCCATTCATTTGTTTCTCCACCTTCACTTATAAAACATAACTATTTTTTCATGTTTCCTATTTTGCTCGCTCTTCATGAAAAAATCAACCCTTTTTAGTTATTTTTCATAACTTTAAACTAAAAAAACCACAGACGATGTTCGTCTGTGGTTCGTGCCTCTCCTACAGGAAGAGCTTAATATAATGAGTAGAAGCGAATTGGTGTTACGAAGGGTTACCCGCGCTTGGCGCCACGTCCACCGCGTTTTGAGTCGGTTTGACGTTTCAACGTTGTGAGACGCTCATCACTATCTTTCAAGAATTTGCTCATCAACGTGTCAAACGTTTCTGGTTCGCGTCGCACTTCACGACGTCCGCCACCACGTGGACCGCCGCCGCGTGGGCCACCGCCGCCGCGTGGACCGCCTTGGCCTTGACCCGGGCCGCCTGGACGAGGACCGCGAGAGAAACGCTCACCGGCTGGGCGTTCAGGGCGTTCGCTCACAGGGCGATCGACCGCTTTCTTGATGGACAACCCGATTTTGCCATCGTTTTCGACGTTCAAGATTTTGACTGTGACTTCCTGGCCGACTGTGAGGACTTCGTTGATGTCTTTGACGTAAGAATCCGCCACTTCACTGATGTGGACCAAACCTGTCTTCCCGTTTGGAAGTTCTACGAACGCTCCGAAATGCGTAATCCCTGTAACCTTACCTTGTACTTTGCTTCCTACTTCAATTGACATAAAATAATGTACTCCTTTTTTGATTGATTCCCTACAATTATACGAGTCGTTTCGTCAACGGTCAACGAACCGACTTATTCCTCTGGGGAGAAGTAAAAAATAATCTCGCCATCTTTCGAGAACAACAACTCATTGCGCGCGAGGTTGGCGATATATTCTTCATCTTGTAAACGTTCGACCTGCTCCTTCAACTCCGCTTGCTCACCTTTTACTTCATTTAACTCGATTTGCGCTTCGTTTTGTTTGCGCTCTTGCTCTGAGACATAACCGACTTTCGAGAAGTAACTTTGACCGATGAGCACGATCATCAACAAAAAGAGAAGGGAAGCCGCAGCCAGGCGGCGTCGAAGATGGATACGTCGCCGGCTCTGATCTTTTTCCAGCTGTTCTCTCCGTTCATCGAGAGCCCGAATTCGCTGCTTTCGCTCTGTCGGGGTACGTCCCTTCATCGAATCACCTTCCTCCTGTTCTGATACGTTCAGTATACCTTTTTTTACGCTTCCGTACCACTGTTGACCTTTTCTTCTTTAATCAGGCGATACATTTCTTTCGCGTCTTCTTTACGGGCATGTTCTGCAATCGAATCGATGACGACCGTGACGATTTTGTTCCCGAAACGGATTTTCAGCTCGTCCCCGACTTTAACGTCGGTACTCGCTTTTGCGACTTGTCCGTTCAATTCGATTCGACCTTGATCCGCTACTTCTTTCGCTAACGTCCGGCGTTTGATTAACCGAGACACTTTCAAAAATTTATCCAACCTCATAGCCCTTGCTCCTTCGCTTCATTCCAGAGTCGATCCATCTGCTCGAGCGTCATGTCCTCCACGGAACCGTTCGCCTCGATATATGCAAACCGTCTCTTGAATTTTTGATTCGTTCGTTCGAGCGCTTGCTCGGCGTTCAATTTATAATATCTAGCGACGTTGACGATTGAAAATAATACGTCCCCGAGCTCAGTCTCATCTTCCGGGTGTTCTCTCCACTCGCTTACTTCTTCTTCAAGTTTCGCGAACGCACCGCTCACATCATCCCATTCGAATCCAACGTGTGCAGCTTTTTTCTGCAGCTGTTCGGCTCGCATCAAACCTGGTTGTGTCATAAGTACGCCGTCTAGTTGCGATTTTCTCTTTTCCCCTTTTTCGGCCTTCTTAATCGCATTCCAGTTCGAAATCACATCATCGGCATCCGCGACCGTCACATTCCCGAAAACGTGCGGGTGTCGACGCACCATTTTCTCACTGATGGACCCGATGACGTCCCGGATATCGAAATAGCCCTCGTCCGCACCGATTTGTGCGTGAAGCATGACTTGAAGCAACACGTCCCCGAGCTCTTCGATGATGGCATCGTCGTCTTGTTCGTCAATCGCTTCAATCAATTCGTACGCTTCTTCAAGCAAATATTTGCGAAGCGACTCATGCGTCTGCTTCCGGTCCCACGGACATCCGTTTGGACCTCGGAGTGTTGCGATGATGTGGTGAAGCGTCGCAAACTCGCGAGCTAAATACGCTTCATCGGTCAACGGCGGCACGTATAGCGTCGTCAAGTTGTCGACTTCGGCGACCCGATCCATCTCATAGAGCGGCACTTCTCGAATCTGCTCGTGTTTCGTCCCGGCCGCCGTGACGAGCTTCACGACGTGTTCATCGGGATAGCGTTCCATCAATTGAACTTTCACGTCCCCGGCGACGAAGCCGTCGTACACTTGTCCGATGAGGACGTGTTGCGTCACTTGCAACCGTTCGATATCGAGCGCGGTCGCATCGAGCAACTGGAAGCCATTAATCGGATCGATGCGAAGCGCCTGAAACATCGCGTCCAGAAAGCTCTGTCCACCGAGAAACGTGACATCCGCGCCTCGTTCAACGAGCAACTCGACCGTCCGTTCGGCTACGAACGGATGACCCGGGACAGCATACGTAATAGCGAGCTCGTCACTTTTCTCGATGAGAGATGCGACGATTTGTTCGTAGACGTCTTCAAACGTTTCCGACGTCTCGTAGACCGAATCGAACGACTCGAAGTGCATTCCTTCCGCCTCGAGTTCGTCGACGACCGGATGGTTCTTTGTCCGTAACCAGACGAGCGGCTGTCGTTTCAAATGACGATATACGCCGAGCGGCAGTTGTTCAAGTTCGCCGGACCCGAGTCCGACGACGGTAATTCCAAAGCTCATATCAGTTCTCCTTTTTATCCATCAAATTGACGAAACGGTTGCCGAGCGGAATCATCTCCCACTCTCCGATTGAGAGGACGCGCTCGCGCCAAAGCCGCCACGCGTATAGGCCGGCCCCGATCAACACCATCCCCCCGAGCCAGACGAAGGCATCGAGGCGGTGCGTCATCCAATCGAGCGCGAGCACGTTCAAACCGAAGAGGACAAGACCCATCGGCGTGACCGTTTTGACGAGTAATCCATAATGTTTGAAGCGTAGCATGCCGAGCGGGATGACTCGGTCGAGCCGATTAAAGTTAAAGGCGGCCATCCCTAAAAAGGCGACAGACGTCCCAATGGCCGCCCCTTCAATCCCGTAGTTTGGAACGAGCATGAGATTGACCACGAGTTTCATTCCAATCGCGACAAGCATCCCGAACGCGGCCGTCCGCTCCCGGTCAATCGCCTGCAGACACGTCATGCTCGCGACGGCGAGGGACGCGGGGAACGTACTCGTCGAAAGGAGGACGAGCGCGAACGTCCCGTCCGCATTCTCGAACAACGCCACGTTCAGCGGGAGCATCACACCCATGAGTCCAATCGTTGCCGCGGCCGCGACAGCGGTCGTCACCCGAATCATCGAGCGAAGACCGCTCGCCGTCGCTTCAATCTGCCGGGCCCGGTAATGTCGTACAAGGCTCGGCACGTTTGCCATCCCGAGCGCGGTCGTGAACAGAATCGCGAATTGGACGAGCGGATAACCACGGTCGAACACGCCTTTACTCACTTTCGCCTCGAAATCGCCCCCCATCAAGTTGACGATCGTGAACGAGTCGACGAGTTGCATCCATAGAATGCCGAGTGAGGCGAAGCCGACCGCAAACCCAGTCGTCACGATGACACGAAATGCGGCCTGGAGCGTCACCTTTTGGACCGGGACGAGCCGTAGTCGCAAGCCTTTCGCCCACACGCTGAGGACGACGATTGCTACGATTCCGCCGACGAGCGTCGCCGCGTAAGCGTAGCGGCTCAAGGCGTAAGCATCGAGTCCGAGGTGCACGCCGATGACGAGTACGGCAAGTAGGACCGTGACGCGTACGAGGTTCTCTAGCACTTGCGACAAGGCACTCGGTTTTAAGTCGTCAATCGATTGGAATGATCCTCTCAGCACTGCGAGCGCCGGCATGAGCAAATAACTCAGGCTGATCACACGAAGTGTCGAGGAGAGGTTTGGGTCGCCGAGCCAGCCCGCAAGGAGCGGCGCGAGCGACCACATCCCTATGACAAGTACGACGGCGAGTCCGAGCAAAATATAAAAGCTCCCCCACAACACTTCGAGTTTCCGCTTCGGCCCGTTCGCCCCGACACCAATCTTTGCGATGACGACGGGCATCGCGTACATGCCGAGCGATGCGACGATTGCTGCGAACGGATAGACCGTCTGATAAGCATACAAACCGAAGTCTCCCGCAATGTTCTGGTACGGGACACGATACGCGAAGCTGATGACTTTCGTGATATAGCCCGCGAGAGCGAACAAGACGACGCCTGTCGCAAACTTACTTGACGGCCGCATGCGCCAACCTCTTCGTCAACTCTTCGAGGACCGTATCGGCATCATTCAACAGTTCGACGACCGGCATGCGTCCGCTAAGCGACAGCTTGAGTGCGCCGTTGTCTTGACCGACGCCGAGTTTACGGCCGAGCGGCATCGTCCACTCCATGAAGGATGGGACGTCAAGCGCTGTCGTCGACTCCATCGTCAAGACGATCTCGACGCGGCCTGGCACTTGTTTAATCCGCGCTACTCGCGCCATCTCGCCGTAAATCCGGAGGCGTGTCAATTGAATCAATAGCGCGACCGGTTCCGGGAACTCCCCGAACCGCTCAATCAACTCGTCTTGGAGCGCGAACAACGCTTCCGGTGTATCGACGTATTTGAAACGTTTATACATCTCGATTTTCAGTTCGCTATCCGACAAGTAATCGTCCGGGATGTACGCATCGGCTTGGAACGAGATTTCTGGTTTAAAGACGACTTGTTTGGCCTGTCCGCGCATGCGGTCCTTCCGCTCTTCGATCGCTTCAGACAACATTTGCGAGTACAAGTCGAAACCGACCGAGTCAATGAATCCGGACTGTTGAGCCCCGAGCAGGTTACCGGCACCGCGAATCGACAAGTCACGCATCGCGATCTTGAAGCCGCTTCCGAGCTCGGTAAATTCTTTAATCGCCTGTAATCGGCTCTCTGCCACTTCCGTCAACCGTTTGTCTTTCCGGTACGTGAAGTATGCGTAGGCAATCCGATTTGAACGTCCGACACGGCCGCGGAGCTGATACAGTTGCGACAGCCCCATCTTATCCGCATCGTGGACGATGAGCGTGTTGACGTTCGGGATGTCGATGCCCGTCTCGATAATCGTCGTCGAGACGAGAATATCGGCCTCGCCTTCTAAGAAACTGATGAGCTGACTTTCAAGCTCTGTCTCGGTCATCCGTCCGTGCGCTGTCGCGATGCGCGCTTCCGGCAATAGTGCCCGAATCTCTTCGGCTTTGCGCTCGATGCCTTCGACACGGTTATAGAGGAAGAACGCTTGACCACCTCGGGCGAGTTCGCGCTCGAGCGCCTCGCGGAGCACAATCCCATCGTACTCCATGACGTATGTCTGGACGGGGTAGCGGTTCTCCGGCGGTGTCTCGAGTACGGATAAGTCGCGAATGCCGATCATCGACATGTGGAGCGTCCGTGGAATCGGGGTCGCCGTCAGCGTCAACACGTCGATGTTCGTCTTCAACTGTTTGAGTCGCTCTTTATGCTTCACCCCGAAGCGCTGCTCTTCATCGATGATGACGAGACCGAGGTCGGCGAACGTGACGTCTTTTGACAAGACACGGTGCGTCCCGACGACGACGTCAATCGTTCCTTCCTTCAAGCCTTTTTTCGTCGCCGCCATCTCGCTCTTGGAGCGGAAACGGCTCATGACCGAGACGTTAATCGGGAACTCGCTGAAACGCTCGAGCATCGTCTCGTAATGCTGCTGGGCGAGGACGGTCGTCGGCACGAGGAACGCGACTTGCTTCCCAGCGAGCACTGCTTTGAACGCAGCTCGAATCGCCACTTCCGTCTTCCCGTATCCGACGTCCCCACAAAGAAGGCGGTCCATCGGGCGCGAACGCTCCATGTCCGCTTTGATTTCTGCGATCGAGCGGACTTGGTCTTCGGTCTCGGCGTATGGGAACGACGACTCGAACTGACTCATCTCTTCGTCATCGCCCGGGAACGCATAACCGACGGACGCTTCCCGTGCCGCATACAATTTAATCAACTCGTCGGCGATATCTTCGACTGATTTCGCGACTTTTGATTTTACTTTCTTCCACTCCGTGCCACCGAGCTTATAAATTTTTGGTTCTTTACCTTCGGCGCCGACGTACTTTTGGACGAGGTCGATTTGATCGACCGGTACGTACAACGCATCGTCGCCGGCATAGACGAGATGCAAATAGTCCTGATGGATGCCGCCGACTTCAATCGTCTTGATGCCGAGATACTTCCCAATCCCGTGATGGATATGGACGACGTGGTCGTTCGGTTTCAGCTCTTGGTAACTCTTGATTCGTTCGGCGTTCGTCAAATTCTTCGTCTGACGTTTTCGCTTCGCCACCCGTTTGAACAGTTCTTCTTCCGAGACGACGACGAGTCGGCTCGTCGAGAGTTCGAACCCACCTTCGATTTGACCGATCATGACGTGGGCGTGACGTGGTAACAGTTCCCCGTCCACGTTCGTAAACGTAGAAGGGATGCCGTAATCTTCAAGTAGCGTCGCGACTTTGTCCGCCCGGTCCTTGTCTCCGGCGAGGAAGACGATGCGGTGGTCACTTTGCTGCCAACGCTCGACTTCTTGCTTCAACAAATGCATCTGGCCATGGAACGCCGGAAGTGGGCGACAACTGAGGTGAACCGTGTTCGCCTCCGGGATGCCCGAACGGCGTGACGGCAATAGCGAGAAGGCGACTTGTTTCAAGTCACGGAACACTTTATGCATCGGCACGGCGAGCGTATAGTTGGAGACCGACTCTCCCCGTTCGATTAACGACGAGAACCATTCGGCTTCTTCACGGTCTTGCACATCGGCCGCATCTTCGATTCGCGCGACTTCGTCTAAAATGAGCACCGCTTCCGCACCGACGTAATCGAGGAGCGTCACTTTATAGAGGAGCGGCGTGAATTTCCCGATTTGACTCGGCACGTCCCCTCGCCGAAGCGTCTCAATGTCACCGGCAATCCCGTCTTCAAGCGCCTGACGAATCGTCTCCGTTTCGATGAGCGACAACGTCCGCTCATATTGTCGATTTAACGCGTCTCCAGCTTTTTTCAATTGATCCGCCGACGCCACGAACTCCGTCGCTGGTGGGATGACGGCTTCTTTTGCCACACCGAGCGAACGCTGTGTCTCGGCGTCGAACGTGAAGACCGAATCTACTTCCGTATCGAATAAGTCGATACGGAACGGTCGGGCCTCCGTCAGCGGATAGACATCGAGGATGCTACCACGGACCGAGAATTCACCCGGTGCCGTCACGGTCGCGGTCCGTTCATAACCGAGTGTGACAAGTCGTTCCGCGAACGGCTTCAACTCTAACTCTTGTCCTGGTCGAAGGACGTGATGACTCGCTTGCCAATCGTCCGGGCTTGGGATGAAACGACGCAAGCCGCCGAGCGGCACGACAACGACGCCTCCTTGTTCATGAAGGAGACGCGTCCTGGCCTCGATTCGGGTCGCTAAAAGCTCTGGGCTCGACGTTAACGACAGTTCGCCCGCGAGCGTCTCATCGATTGGATAGAGCAACGCTTTGTCCGGTCCAATCAACGCCTCGAGTTGGTCGTACATTTTTTGGGCCTGATACATGTTGTGGGTGACGACGACGAGACGTCGTGACGTCTCTTTGGCGAGCCCTGCCAAAACGAGCGCCTTCGCACTCGTCGTCAATCCCGTCACGAGCTGACGGTCCAGTTTCGGCAACCTGTCGCGAATGGTTTTCGTTTCAGGCAACGCCACCATAAATCTCTCTAGAGCGTTCATTTGTTTTCCTCCACCTCATATGACAAAAAAGGGTACGGCGACCCTTTAGTTATATCGATTCATGAGCGCGATCCATTCGGTATCCACGAAATCGGTTGCCGCGGATACGGCTTGATCGAGCGTATCATTCAATTCTGGCATGTCTTCTTTTCGATAATTCATGAGCACCCAGTCGACGACTTTCACCGGATGGGGCGGACGACCGATGCCGAGCTTCAAGCGTTTAAAGTCTTGCGTGCCCAGGTGCTGAATTAACGACTTGATTCCGTTATGGCCTCCCGCGCTCCCTTTCGGACGGAACCGTAGTTTGCCGGGTACCATGTCGAGGTCGTCATAGATGACGAGCAAGTCGTCGAGGTCAATCTTATAATAGTCTAAAATCGGGCGAACCGACTCACCCGATAAATTCATGTACGTGAGCGGCTTGACGAGCACGACACGTTCTCCATTGATTCTTCCCGTTCCCATGAGCGCCTTAAACTTCGCTTCATCCAATTGAATCCCGTGTTTCTCGGCGAGACGGTCAATCGCCAAAAAGCCAACGTTGTGACGGGTCATCTCATATTTTTTGCCTGGATTCCCAAGGCCGACGATGCATTTCATCCGTTTCCTCCTGAACAAAAAAGCCCAAAGGCGGACGCCTTCGGGCCTCGTTTTTTAATCGAATAACGTGCTCACCGATTTGTGCTCGTGGACACGCATAATTGCTTCCCCAAGCAAACGGGCGACCGACATTTGCTTGATTTTGTTTGAACATTCGCGACCTTGTAAATCGATCGTGTTCAAGACAACAAGTTCTTTGATTGACGAGTTGTCGATACGCTCCATTGCCGGGCCAGACAAGACTGGGTGCGTACATGACGCGTACACTTCTTTCGCACCTGCTTGAACGATGGCATCCGCTGCGAGCGTGATCGTACCGGCCGTGTCGATGATGTCATCGATTAAGATCGCCGTCTTGCCTTCGACGCTGCCGACGATGTTCATCACTTCTGCCACGTTCGCTTCCGGGCGACGCTTGTCGATGATGGCGATCGGCGCTTTCAAGCGCTCCGCCAACTTACGGGCGCGTGTGACACCACCGTGGTCCGGTGACACGACGACGATATCTTTCGACTTGAATTCTTCTGTCTCGAAGTACGTCGAGATGAGGGGAACTCCTAACAATTGGTCTACTGGAATGTTGAAGAAACCTTGAATTTGAGCGGCGTGCAAGTCCATTGTGATCAATCGAGTCGCACCAGCTACTGTAAGAAGGTCAGCCACAAGTTTTGCCGTGATCGGTTCACGCGAGCGCGCCTTGCGGTCTTGGCGTGCGTAGCCGTAATACGGCATGACGACGTTAATCGTACGGACCGATGCGCGTTTCAACGCGTCGATCATGACGAGCAACTCCATGAGCGTCTCGTTGACCGGCGAGCTCGTCGATTGGATGATGTACACATCGTCTCCGCGTACGCTTTCCTCGATGTTGATGTAAAGTTCTCCATCGCTGAACCGCTTCACTTGGCAGTCGCTGAGTGGGATTCCGATTTCTTTTGAAATCTCTTCAGCGAGCGGGCGGTTGGAATTTAAGCTAAATAGGCGAATTTCACGTTCATATACAGTAGACATGTTTAGGATTCTCCTCCATCGTGTTCAATAGTAATTGGCAGCAACTTATCGTTTCGTGTAACCTTCTTTATTCGTTTGACGCTCACGGGCGATCGCAAGCGCTTCTTCCGGAACATTGTCCGTGATTGTCGAGCCGGCGGCGACAATCGCCCCTTTTCCGACCGTGACCGGTGCGATCAAGTTGACATTACAACCGACGAACGCATCTGCTTCGACGATTGTCTCGAACTTGTTCGTCCCATCGTAGTTGACCGTGATCGATCCGCAACCGAGGTTGACGCGGTCACCGATTGACGCGTCACCGATGTAGCTGAGGTGCGAGGCCTTCGCCCCGTCCCCGAACGTCGACTTCTTAATTTCAACGAAGTTGCCGACACGTGTGTTCGCGCCGAGTACAGCTTGTTGACGAAGGTGAGCGAACGGACCAACTTGCGCGTTGCTACCGACACGGCTATCGCTCAAGACGGATTGACGTACCGTTGCACCGTCTTCAATCACACTGTCGCGGATATCCGAGTTCGGTCCGATGATACATTCCGAACCGATGACCGTCTTCCCGAGAATGACCGTCCCTGGGTAGATGATCGTGTCCGAGCCGATGACCGCATCCGGTGAGATGTATGTCGACGCTGGGTCCATGAACGTGACGCCTTCACGCATCAAGCGTTCATTCGTCCGTTTACGCATAATCGTCTCAGCTTGCGAGAGCGCGACTCGGTCATTGACACCGATCGTCTCGTCAAATGTCGGAGCCGTGTGTGCGGCCACGACTTCGCCTGCCTCTTTCGCGATCGCGATGACGTCTGGCAAGTAGTACTCGCCTTGTGCATTGTCGTTGCCGACTTGACGGAGCGCCTCAAACAACAACTCGTTGTCGAAGACGTACGTACCCGTGTTGATTTCACGAATTTCAAGTTCGGCTTCAGATGCGTCTTTATGCTCGACGACTTTCGTCACGTTGCCGTCTGCACCACGAATGACGCGGCCATATCCGGTCGCATCGTCCGCGATTGCCGTAAGCACCGTCACTTTCGCCTGTTGCGCTTCGTGATGCGCGAGTAACGCTTCTAGCGTCTCCGCTGTCAAAAGCGGTGTGTCGCCGCAGACGACGAGCGTCGCGCCAGCCTTCCCGGCGAGCTCCGCCTCTGCCATCTGGACGGCATGGCCCGTTCCGAGTTGCTCTTCTTGAACCGCGTAGTCGACACGAGATCCGAGTGTGTCTTGTACCGCTTCAGCCCCATGGCCGACGATGACGATTTGACGACTGACCCCGATTTTGTCGAGTTGGTCGACGACGTGCTCGACCATTGGTTTGCCAAGGACCGGATGAAGTACTTTATATAGCTTCGACTTCATGCGCGTCCCTTTCCCTGCTGCCAAAATGACTGCAAAACGATCCATTCTTGATTCGCTCCTATCTCAATCGACTGTGATTTTATAGCTATAGTTCGGTTTTTCTGCATATAAATCCTATTTACACCGTTTCTACTATATCGAAACAGCGACCTCGTTTCAACCGTTGTACTGATTCGTAACCAAACGCACGCAAAAAAGCAGCGGAACGATATGTCGTCCCGCTGACTTATTAGGATTCTTGCATCCCGTTCATCATCTCTTCTGCCTCGTATGAGGTAACGTCAATCTCAGCGTACGCTTCTAGCACGGCCGCTTCGACTTTTTGACGCATATCGCCGTTAATCGGATGCGCGATATCACGAAAGATGCCTTCTGGTGTCCGTTTGCTCGGCATGGCGACGAACAGGCCGGTGCTCCCTTCGATGATCCGAAGGTCGTGGACCACGAACTCGTGATCGAGCGTGATCGAGGCGAGCGCCTTCATTCTACCTTCTGTTGCCACTTTGCGAATTTTTACGTCTGTGATCTGCATGTTTCGCATCCCCTTTTCATCGTTGTCTGTACCAAGGTGTCCTTTATAAAAGGTAAAGGTGACTTCTAGCGAACGTAACTGATTCCGTATGACTTCTATACCCTTTCATCATAAAACGAAATCAAATTTTTGCCAATCACTTTAAGAACTGTTCGACGTTTCCGCGTGAAATTGTGACGAGCCCTTCATCTGAATCGACGTTCGTCAACTTCATCAAACTGACGTATTCGCTGACCATCTTCTTCTCGGCACCTTCGGCTTCCATGAGCACACCGACACCAGCAAGGTTGGCTTCGAACTCGTTCAACAAACTCATCATGCCGCGAATCGTACCTCCGGCTTTCATGAAGTCGTCAATGAGTAAGACGTTCGCACCGCGCGGCAGACTACGACGTGCGAGTGCCATCGTCCGAATCGCTTTTGAAGAGCCGGACACGTAGTTGATACTGACCGTCGATCCTTCCGTCACCCGGCTGTCCGAACGAACGATGACGAACGGGACGCCGAGCTGTTCGGCGACCGCGTACGCGAGCGGAATCCCTTTCGTCGCAATCGTCATGACGACGTCGACTTTTCGGTCAGCAAAGACCGAGGCGAACACTTGCCCCATCGGCTTCACTTGGCGCGGGTTACCGAGCACGTCCGTCAAATAGAGGTACCCTCCCGGAAGCAGACGCTCCGGCTTCGACAGTTGGTCGCATAAACCGTCAATCATCGACAGCGATTTGTCTTTGCTCCAACCTGGGATAAACATGACGCCACCGGCCGCCCCAGGGACAGTGACGAGCTTGCCGGTACCATCGTGGGCGAGCATCTCACTGACGATGACCAAGTCTTCGCTGATGGACGACTTGGCGGCTTTATAGCGGCTCGAAAACATCGACAACGAGACGAGCTGATGCGGATGATCGAGTAAATAACGGGTCATATCGACGAGACGACCACTTCTACGGATTTTCATACGGATTCCCCTTCACTTTTCCAATAATAGACGAATGTTCTAAACAGAATATATCAGACTCATTCGTCTTTGTTCAATGTTTTTTCCCGAGAATCCGAACGACGAACACTTCTGGACAGAATCCTTTCAGCCCGTTATAGACGCGATGGGCTTTTTGTTCGTGTTCGATGAGCGCAAATACGGTCGGGCCGCTCCCGCTCATAAGCACCCCGTCCGCGCCGCAGTGGAGCATCGTCTCTTTGATTTGACGAACCTCTGGATGCATCTCGAGCGTGACCGCCTCAAGCGCGTTGCCGAGGTTGTCACAAATCGTGTGAAAGTCCCGTTCGTGAATCGCTTTGACCATCGCTTCCGTATTCGGATGAATCATCTGATCCATGTCGACAGCCCGATAGACGTCAGCCGTCGAGACCCCAATCTTCGGTTTCGCCAAGACGACGTAGCACGGTGGAGGTGACGGAATGAGTTCTAACTTCTCGCCGCGACCGCGCGCGATGGCCGTGCCACCCATGACACAAAACGAGACGTCGGAACCGACCTCCGCCCCGAGCTCAGCCAATTGTTCGAGCGACAGCCCAAGGTCAAACAGTTCGTTCATCCCGCGGAGCGTGGCCGCCGCGTCACTCGAACCTCCAGCCAGTCCGGCCGCCACCGGAATGTGTTTATCCAAAACGATTTCGACGCCTTTTGTGATGCCGAACCGCTTCCGCAACAAGTCGGCCGCCCGATACGCCAAGTTCCGATGATCGCTCGGGACGTAGGCGTGCTCCGATTGAATCCGAATCTCATCGGTATCGAGGACCGTAAGTTCTAGACGATCAGACAAGTCGACCGTCGTCATGACCATTTCTACTTCATGATAGCCGTCCGTTCGCTTCCCGAGAACGTCGAGCGTCAAATTGATTTTTGCCGGCGCTTTCACACTAATCGTGCGCATATCGTTCACCCTTCCCATGTATCTCCTGTTCGCCATTGTACCGTAAACGAGCGCACAAAAAAAGAAGCAGCTGCCAATGCATCCGCCCCTCATTTATCGTTCAATTGCTGAATTCAATTTTAACTGTATCCGTTAGGACATCAGCGTAGCTATATGAGACACGTTCCACGTTATGATGGTCTTCATCCAATTTAACGACGAACACCGCGGGATACGTCTCAACGAGCGTTCCAAACCGAGTAACGACTTTCTTACGACCGCCGTTTGCTTTCAACGTCAATCGTTCTCCAACATGCGATTCGAGTTTTTGTCTGATTTCTTGTAACGTCTTTGGCATACGCTTCACCTCACTGTTACAAGTATAACACATTCAAAAAAGAAAATAAAGATTAAATATTATAGCGACTCATAATCCGGTCGTCAACTATTTTTAAGTGGTAAAATTGTGTCGGCAAGGCGTGCAAACTCCTCGAGTGACAGCGTTTCGCCTCGGCGCTTCGGATCGATTCCCGCTTCGTTTAACAGGCGCTCGAGTTCGACTTTTTTATCTTTGCCGAGATGATTCGTCAAGTTATTCAAGATGGTTTTGCGCCGTTGCGCGAAACTGGCTCGCGCGATTTCGAAGAAGAACGCTTCGTCTTTTACTTCGACGGCAGGCTGCGGGCGCATCTTCAACGTGATGACGGCGGAATCGACGTTTGGTGCCGGCATGAAGACGTTTTTCGGGACGATAAAGCTCACGTCGGCCTCGGCATAATATTGAATCGCGATCGAGAGCGAGCCATACGCCTTCGTTCCCGGCTTCGCCCCGATGCGTTCCGCCACTTCTTTTTGAATCATCATGACGAGCGAACGAAACGGAACTTGACTCTCGAGCAAACGCATGATGATTGGCGTCGTCACGTAATACGGTAAGTTGGCGACGACCGAGATGTCGTCAATCCCTTCGTTCAAAAACTCACGCTCGACGATAGCCGGAAGATCGAGCTCGAGCGCATCTCCGTGAATGACGTGGACGTGCGGATAAGGCGCCATCGTGTCCTCTAGAATCGGCAACAAGCGTTGGTCGATTTCGAGCGCGACGACTTTTTTCGCACGTTTCGCAGACTGCTCTGTCAGCGATCCGATGCCTGGTCCAATCTCGAGCACGCCGCTCGCTTCACCGAGTTCGGCCGCGTCGACGATTTTATTTAAGATGTTCAAGTCGATCAAAAAGTTTTGACCGAGTGACTTTTTGAACGAGAACCCATGCCGTTCTAAAATGGCTTTCGTCCGATGAATGGTTGCAATGTCTTTCAATGATTTTCCTCCTCTAACTGCTTGAGCGCCCGTTCCCACTCCTCGGTCGTGACGCGCATCGCCTCGACTCGTTTCACGAACTGTTTCGCGTTCGGTTCGCCGATGCGAAGCAACACACCGAGACGTTTTCGTCGTCTCGACGCCTCGGCCCCACCAATCAAATCGGCGTCGAGCACCATTTTTCGCGTGACGAGTGGCAAGTCGGTCTCGACTCGGTCTTCGTACACGGCCTCGAGCACACGGCGAATCGTGTCCGGTGTCGCATGTTCAACGCCGATTTTCCCGCGCTTGTCTTTCGCCTCGGCCCGGGGCAAGTAGGCGTGCTTACAGCCGGGAACGTATTCATCGACGATGGCGCGAATGCGGTCGCCCGGATAGTCCGGGTCCGTCAAAATAATCACGCCGCGCGTCTCTTGGGCGCGCCTCACCCGTTCAAGCGTCTGTTTCGAGACGGCCGACCCGTTCGTCTCAATCGTGTCGACGTCATACACTTCTTGGAGCCGGGTCGTATCGTCCCGTCCCTCGACGACAATCACTTCTTGTATTTTTTCACGCATCTTCGCTTCCTTCTTTCTCTTCTTGCTTCGGGATGACCCAAATCGTGAGCGGCTTCCGTCCGAACGTGACCGCTTCTTCTTTCGTGTCCATCAGGATGTCGATGATATTCCCTTTGATAGCACTGCCGGTATCGAGGGCGATGGCCATACCGAACCCTTCGACATACACACGTGTCCCGAGCGGAATGATTGACGGGTCGACCGCGATGATTCGCATCCCTTCGTACAGAATCGTATCGGTCACGTCATAGCCGCTACGCGTCAAGACGCGTCCGTCAAACGTGATCGTATCTTCGGGGTTATTCGTGTAGGCGGTCGCCTCAACGAGAAGTTGTTTGGCCGCTGAAAAATCGAGCACATCCTCAGGCAGAGGTGTCTCTTCGATTTTGATTTCGGCCTCTTCACGGAATGGACTCTCAGATTCTGTCGGAACCGGCGTCGCTTCTTCGGCCGGCTCTGGCACCGGTTTTGTCCCAATCTTAATGATTTGCGGACGCACGGTTTGCAACGTTTCAACACTTGTCTCGGTCCGATTTGTAATTGTACCATTTTCGACCGTCACTGCATACCGCGTCCGCTCTAGCCCGGGTACTCCGACTTGGGCGACCTCGGTTTGACCGATTTCAAGCGTATCATCGTCTTCTTTCACGATCTCAAACGGGATAAGCCGATTCTCGTATTGCACGACGTCCCGACTCGTATTGACGGTAATCGTCATGCCTTCTCGAAGCGTTGTCGACAGCGCCGGTGCGATCGTATCGCGCTCTGACACGCTGATTCCGGCTTCGCGCAACACTTGCTCGACCGTCTTCGCCATCGTATTCAACGTCTTCGCCTCATCCTCGACGATCAGATTAACCGCGAGCACCGGTTGATACCGAATCGTCATCCCCGATGTGACGGGTGTGCGCACGTCCGGATAGACGTCGTCTCCGTCGCGCACCGTCACCCCGTATCGAAGCAACACGTCGCGGACGGTCCGTTCTCGCGTCTCAATCGTCTCCGTCTGCCCATAACCGATTTGAAGTGAGACCGTATTCGCGCGTTCGATGTAAATCATGCGTTCGGCAGACAGTTCCGCACTGAGTGCCGGCGTCACGTAATCGGCGTCTTCGACCGTGATGCCGGTCTCTTCGAGCACCTCGAACACGGACGTCGCCCGCGTCTCATGCTCGATTCGGTTTGTGCCGTCGATGATCGTCACCGTCTCCGGTTGCGTCAACGTATAGGCGAGTACCGCTGTCACGAGTACGACAGCACTGAGCGCGATTCGTTTCACCATCACGGTAGACGGAAGAGCCGCTTCGCGTTCGCGGTCGTCGCTTCAGCAAGTTCCTCAAGCGAGATACCTCGTAGCGCGGCGATTTCTTCGGCAACATAGGTGACATAGGCCGGTTCGTTCCGTTTACCGCGGAACGGGGTCGGCGTCAAATACGGGCAGTCCGTCTCGACCAACAGGCGATCGAGCGGGACTTGTTTCGCCACTTCTTTCGGGACTTTCGCGTTCTTGAACGTGACCGGGCCACCGAGTGAGATATAGAAGTTCATGCGCAGGCAACGCTCAAGTAGTTCGACCGACATGCTGTAGCTGTGGAAGACGCCACCAATCTCTTCGGCGTGCTCTTCTTCTAACAGATCGAGCACGTCTGCCGTCGCATCGCGGTTGTGGATGACGATTGGCATGTTCGTGCGCCTCGCGATGGCAATTTGTTCACGGAACAGACGTTGCTGTACGTCTTTCGGAGATTTGTCCCAATGATAGTCGAGTCCAATCTCACCGAGCGCCATCACTTTTGGATGCCCCATCAGCGCCTCGATTCGTTCCAAGTCCGTTGGTGTGCAGTCGATTGCATCGACCGGGTGCCAGCCGACAATCGCGTAAATGTCTTCGTACGTCTCGGCGAGTTCGATCGCGCGCGAGATCGTCTCATCATCGAAGCCGACGACGAGCATCGGGGACACCCCCGCCTCACGTGCCCGTCTAATCGTTTCATCGACGTCATCTTTGAAGTGATCGGCGTTAATGTGTGTGTGCGTGTCAATCAACATCGTGCATCCTCCTTTTTAAACAAACAGAGGGAGACCGAAGTCTCCCTCAAAAATTATTTGACGATGGCCCCGTTCGGCATATTCTCAGATACGGTTGCAAGTTCTAACTTACCATCTTTATCGGCTGCCAAAATCATTCCTTGAGACAACTCGCCCCGGAGCTTGACCGGCTTCAAGTTGGCGACGACGATGACTTTTTTGCCGACCAACTCTTCCGGTGCATACCATTCGGCGATGCCCGAGACGATTTGGCGCGTCTCGCTACCGAGATCGACTTGAAGTTTCAACAGTTTTTTCGCTTTTTTGATTTTATCGGCTTCGACGATTTGCCCGACCCGGAACTCGACTTGGTCAAAGACGTCGATTGTGATTTCAGGACGGACGTCTTCATCCGCTGCCTCTTCCTCTGCTTCCTCTTCGACACGTGCTTTCGAGGCTTGACGCATCATTTCTTGAATCGCATCTACCTCTTCTTTCACATCGCGACGTGGGAAGATTGGCGTGCCGTCCGTGACGACCGCTCCGTCAAAGGCCGCAAACGTATCGAGCGCTTCCCATGACATGTCTTGTCCTTCGAGTCCGAGTTGACGGAACATCTCTTTCGGTGCCCGTGTCATGAACGGTTGAATCATGACAGCGACGTGGCGCAAGACGCCAGCCAAGTGGGTCATGACCGACGCGAGTTCGTCTCGTTTCGCTTCATCTTTCGCGAGCACCCATGGTTGCGTCTCATCGATATACTTGTTCGCTCGGCTGACGAGCTGCCAGATGTTTGTGAGCGCGACCGAGAACTCCATATGCTCCATCGCCGCTTCCGTCTTCGACGTCGTTTCTTCGACGACGCGAAGCAAGTCGGCGTCGAACGCCGTCACGTTCCCCGCATACGCTGGTACGTTCCCGTCGAAGTACTTCTTAATCATCGCGACGGTCCGGTTCAGCAGGTTGCCGAGATCGTTGGCGAGGTCGAAGTTCAACCGGTCGACGAAAGCTTCTGGTGTGAACGTGCCGTCCGCGCCGAACGGGACTTCACGCAACAAGTAGTAACGAAGCGAGTCGAGGCCGTAGCGATCGATGAGCGGAATTGGGTCGACGACGTTCCCTTTTGACTTGGACATCTTGCCGTCTTTCATGAGGAGCCAACCGTGCGCAAATACTTGTTTTGGCAACGGAAGGTCAAGCGCCATGAGGAGAGCTGGCCAGATGATTGTATGGAAACGGACGATCTCTTTTCCGACCAAATGCACGTCAGCCGGCCAGTAACGGTTGAACAACTCGTCGTTGTCCGTCCCGTAGCCGAGTGACGAGATATAGTTCGTGAGCGCATCGACCCATACGTAGACGACATGCTTCGGGTTCGACGGGACTTGGACACCCCAGTCGAACGTTGTTCGGGAGACCGCCAAATCTTGAAGACCTGGCTTCAAGAAGTTGTTGATCATCTCGGTCTTTCGCGATTCTGGCAAGATAAAGTCCGGATGCGACTCGAAATATTCGATGAGGCGGTCCGCATACTTGCTGAGACGGAAGAAGTAACACTCTTCCCGCACGAGTTCGACTGGATGTCCGCTGTCGGGGCTCTTGCCGTCGACAAGTTGCGACTCGGTGTAATACGTCTCGTCCGACACCGAATACCAGCCTTCATATTCACCGAGGTAAATGTCTCCGTTCTTAAGAAGCGTCTCAAAGACGTGTTCGACGACAGCCTTATGACGGCCTTCCGTCGTTCGAATATAATCGTCGTACGAGATCTCGAGGCGATCCCATAATACTTTGATATCTTTCACGACTTCGTCGACGAACGCCTGTGGGGTGACGCCGGCTTCTTTCGCCTTCTCTTGAATCTTTTGTCCGTGCTCGTCAGTGCCCGTCAAATAACGGACGTCAAATCCTTTCAATCGCTTATAGCGGGCAATCGCGTCACCTGCCACGGTCGTATAGGCGTGACCGATGTGCAACTTCGCGCTCGGGTAATAGATTGGGGTCGTAATATAAAAAGTAGGCTTCGCCATAGTTGTTCTCCATCCTTTCGACATTTGCAATTTCCATTATACACGGTTCGACAAACCTTTTTCCAAACCAATTGTTTGGAATTAATTTGTTGCCTATTCAAATAAATGTTCCAAAAAAACCCTTTCTTTGTTTAAAGCTCTACGTTACGGGGAAATTTAGGTGTATATCGTTCCTTTATCGTCATTTTTCGAAAAAACATAATTCCAATAGTAAGCAGTTGACTGCAATTGGAAAGTTTAGTATGCTTTTTGCTGTAGCCACATTGTCGAATTTTGACGATTCATGTCACCAAGAGATTTCGACATCATCGGAGGAGGAAACACAAAATGAAATCAACAGGTATCGTACGGAAAGTGGACGAGCTCGGTCGGGTCGTTATTCCAATCGAATTGCGCCGCACACTCGGAATTGCTGAGAAAGACGCACTTGAAATTTACGTCGACAACGAGCAAATCGTTTTGAAAAAATATAAGCCGAACATGACTTGCCAAGTAACAGGCGAAGTATCAGACGATAACTTCAAGTTGGCGGACGGAAAGTTGATTCTTTCACCAGAAGGCGCACAACGTGTTCTCGTCGAGTTGAAAAACATGCTTGAGAATTACTACAACGAAGAGTAAGCAAGGGACTCCTTGCTTACTCTTTTTTGTCGACTCCGTGATACGCGTCATAGACGTCGTTGCGTGAGAGACCACGCTCTTTCGCCACTTGTTTAATCGCTGCGTTCGGCTTTAGCCCGTCCTCGATATAACGATCGACGTGTTCGAGCGGCGAGAGCGTCTCCCACCAATCTTGCGTCGGAGCCGACTCGGTCGACCCGCCCACCAACACGACGAACTCTCCGCGGACTTCACCTTCACACCAAGCGAGCGCCTCATCGACCGTTCCTCGCAAAAACTCCTCGAACGTCTTCGTCAATTCCCGCCCAAGTACGACGTCACGATTGCCGAGCACAGCTTTCACCCCTTGTAGCATCTCTTTTAAGCGATGCGGGGCTTCGTAGAAGACGAGCGTCCCTGGCTCATATTGAAGCGACGCTAGCACGTCGACCCGTTCTTTCTTTTTGCGTGGCAAAAACCCGTAATATAAAAAGCGTTCTGTCGGCAGTCCGGACGCGACGAGCGCTGTGAGCGCTGCATTTGCCCCTGGCAAGACGACGACCGGTACCTTCGCTTGAATCGCGAGCCGAACGAGGTCACTACCGGGGTCAGAGATGCCAGGCATCCCGGCGTCGGATACGACAGCCACCGATTTTCCATTCTCGATATCTTCAATCAGCCGTGGCCCGCTCACTTGTTTATTATGTTCATGGTAACTGACAAGCTTCGTATCGATTTCAAAGTGACGGCACAGTTTCATCGTCTGGCGTGTATCTTCGGCCGCAATCAAGTCCACCTCGCGCAACGTACGCACGGCGCGATATGTCATGTCTTCTAGGTTACCGATCGGGGTCGGCACGATGTAAAGCGTCGGTCCGTCAGTCTGGTAACTTTTCTGTGAGTTCATTGCTCGTCCCCTCCATCAACGTTTGTTTTTGGGCGCGGGTCAATTGCTTGATTGACCACTCATAACGCATGGCTTCTCGTTTCGTCTCAAACGATTTCACGTAACAGAGCGTTACAGGTAAACGTGCTCGCGTGTATTTGGCACCTTTTCCAGCGTTATGGGTACGAAGCCGCTTGTCGAGGTCGTTCGTATAACCCGTGTAATACGTGTGGTCTTGGCACTCCAAAATATATACGTAGTGCTTACGCATCGAGGATGTCTCGCATCGTTTTCGTATACGTGTCATCATCTTCATAGACGATAAGCGGTGGTAAAATCGTGAGCCCAGCTTTTCCATCTTTTGACCCCTCTATCAATAATGTATTCGCCGCTCGTCCCGCTTTTGGATAGACGAGCTGCATCCGCTTCGGCTCGATTCGATATGTCCGCATGAGCGTGACGATATCGAGTAGCCGCTCCGGACGGTGGACGAACGCCACTTTTCCGCCTGATTTGACGAGCTGACTCGCCGATTGGATACAATCCTCGAGTGTACAGAGCACTTCATGGCGCGCAATCGTATGGTGTTCGTTTTGATTGCGGAGCGACGTCTCGTTTGCCAGAAAATACGGTGGATTACACGTGACGACATCGTAACGGGCGTGGCCTAGCCGTGTCGCCGCTTCTTTGACGTCGCCTTCTATAATCTGCAGTCGATGCTCGAGACGGTTCACCGCGATGCTGCGGTTCGCCATATCGACGAGTCTCGGTTGAATCTCGATGCCTGTGACGCTCCCCTTTGTCCGATACGATAAGAAGAGCGGAATCGCACCCGTTCCGGCACACAAATCGACTAGGTTTCCTTTTTGGATGGGTACCCAGACGAACTCAGCGAGTAGCACCGCATCTAACGAGAACGAAAACACATCGTCGCTTTGAATAATTTTTCCGGGGCGTCCGAGCAAATCATCGAGCCGCTCCCCTTGTTTTACAGTCACGCTTCGTTCCCTCCTACATAACGACAAAGGCGACGGACGGGTGACTTCCCCGTCTATCGCCCCAATGTATTAGTGTTTATTTAACATCGACATGCAGAAAAGACAATCGCCGTCTTTTCGTACTTGTCCATAGTGCAAATTACAAATGTGGAACCCTTCTTGATACAAGGCGGCCAAATTGTTTTGCCCTTTGCCCGACAATGCGATTTGCGCATCGCCATCCGTCGTCTCCACTTCTGCAAGTTGCTCGACTTTTTCACGCAAGTGATGATTCTCGAGATACATATGCTGGTTTTCTTCGAGCAAATAGGCCAACTGCTCTTTCAGTACACCTAGATGCTCCGTCAACAGCTGCATTTGTTGCTCGATGGCATCGACGCGCATCATAACTTCCTTTTTATCCATTCGTTCCACTGCTCAGCACCCCATCACTGTTTCGACGGTTTTCGTTTGATCGCACCGACCTCAACGAGTTCGTCAATCGTATACGTCACAACACGGGTCCGGTCGCTCAACTCGACTTGAATCAGTTGATCCAAAATGTTGAGGCCGATGACACGTCCGTCACCTTCAGGAATCTTGATTCGTTTCCCAACGTCCGGCAAGTCACGCTTCAACTCTTCATACGTATCATTCTCATACTTCAAGCAACACATGAGACGGCCGCACACACCGGAAATTTTATTCGGGTTCAAGGAAAGGTTTTGATCTTTCGCCATCTTGATCGAAACCGGTTCAAACTCTCCTAAGAAGGAAGAACAACATAAGACACGGCCACATGGACCGATCCCACTGAGTAGTTTCGCTTCATCCCGGACACCGATTTGACGGAGTTCGATGCGCGTGCGGAAGACGCTCGCCAAATCTTTGACGAGTTCTCGAAAATCGACCCGACCTTCTGCCGTGAAATAAAAGATGACTTTGTTGCGATCAAATGTATATTCAACATCGACGAGTTTCATCTCCAGTCGATGTTCACGTATTTTTTCTTCACAGACGGCGTGAGCGTCAAAAGCTGCCAATCGATTTTCTTGGACGATTTGAGCATCTTTTTGATCAGCGACACGAAGAATCGTTTTTAGAGGTAAAACGACTTCATCTTCCCAAAGTTGTTTCCCGACTTGGACGATTTCCCCGTATTCAATCCCACGCACCGTCTCGACGATGACATGGTCCCCACGTTCAAGCGTTGCTTCGCCTGGTGAAAAGTAATAGATTTTTCCCGCTTCTTTAAAGCGGACTCCGACTACTTCAAGCACGCTCTCTTATCCTTTCTGTAAATCGAACGTTAACCGTTCGAACGTTAATTGAGGATTGACGTTTGCCTCGAGTCGTCGAATCGCCTCATGGACGTGTTCAATCGCATGGACAATCTTATGCGCCGAACGATTACTGATGAACGCCTGATACAACGCCTGTTCGCGAGTGAACAGTTGCGGCGTGTAATCCGTCCGGACTTTGAACCGGAGCGACTCTTCTAACCAGCTTTCAAACAATTCGAGGCCCACTCGTAACTCATTGCGCCCTTTAAAATGGCCGAGCCACTTCTCTTGGGCGAATAGGAGTAACTCCTGTGGTCGTTTAGTCAATACTTCAACTAATTGTACCACTAGCCCATACGACTGTACAAACCACTCGTTGTGAAGCACTTCACGGGCGTCATCCCATTTCGGATAAACAGCGAGCGCCAAGCGAGCCAAATCCGTCGTACATGCGACGTCCGCAGACAACTTATCCGCCAACTCATTCCGATCAATCGGTCGAAAGACGAGCTGCTGGGCTCGTGAGCGAATTGTCGGCAACAACAGTTGCGGCTGTGTTGTCACAAGAATCGCGAGTTTCCCGACGCCTGGCTCTTCAAAAAACTTAAGCAGACTATTCGCCGCCTGCGTCGTCATTTTATGGGCCTGATGAATCACATACACTTGCCGATCCCCTTCGGCTCCGCGTAACGACAAATCACTGAGCAGTTGTTGAATCTGTTCTTTTTTTATACTTGCCCCGTCCGGCTCCATCTCGAGATAATCGACTAGGTTTCCTGAATCCATCCGCCGACAATTCCGACAATCTCCACAAGGTTCTACCCCATCTGGCGCCTCACAAAAGAGTGACTTGGCAAACAGTTGAGCGGTCTCAATCAAGTAAGGTTCATAATCGCCCGAAAAGATATAGGCGTGCCCGACTTTATCAGTCCGAATCGAGTTCTCCATCACTTTGGCGACAACGGTCTGAGACGCGGCCAATTGTTCAAAACGCATCTGTCCCACTCCCATTAAAACTGATGGAATCCTTCAATCGGCAAGACGAATACCGTAGCGCCGCCTACCTGTACTTCTACGGGATAGGGGATATACGAATCGGCGTGGCCACCCATCGGAGAAATCGGTGTGATCATCTGATCACGGCTCGAGCAATTTGATTTGATGAGCGAAAGCAAATCCTCGAGTCGTTCTTTCGGTACACCGATCATGAACGTCGTGTTTCCTTCTTTTAAGAACCCACCAGTCGTCGCAAGTTTCGTCGCTCGAAAGTCCTCTTCAATCAAAGCGTCAGATAAACGGGCGCTATCTTTATCATGTACAATCGCAATTACCATCTTCATGCTTTGTTCACTCCTTTTTCGTTTAATCGCTCACATGTAATATCTAGTACTTCATCTTGTATCGATTCAATCGTCTCATTCGCATCGATTCGTACCATCCGATCAGGGTGCTGCGCAAGCAATGTTTGAAAACCGTCATAGACGCGTTGGTGGAACGCTTCGTCCCGGCTCTCGATTCGGTCCAATTGCCCGCGTTCCCGCATACGGTTACTTGCTTCACTTGGTGTCAAATCGAAAAGAAACGTTAAGTCTGGGGTTAAGCCGCCTGTTGCCCACTCATTTAATGATAGGACGTGTTCTAAATCGTATCCTAATCCGAAACCTTGATAGGCGACCGAAGCATCGATGAAACGGTCACAGACGACAATCGCGCCTCGTGTCAAGGCAGGTCGAATCACTTGTTCTACGTTTTGGGCTCGCGAGGCTGCATATAACATCATCTCTACCCTAGCCGTCATCTCATCGTGTTCAGGTGATAACAAAATCTCGCGGATGCTGTTTCCGACTTTCGTTCCCCCCGGCTCACGTGTGGTGACGACTTCATACCCTTGAGCGCTTAAAGCTTGCTCTAGTAATTTCAATTGTGTCGTTTTTCCAGAGCCATCTGGCCCTTCCACTGTAATAAACATCCCATTCACACTTAAAACTCCTCTACGATAACATCGATTTGTTTCATCATAACATGTCTGCTCGCTTGAAGCTTCCGCCCGAGAGAAATCCACTCGACCAACACGCGAACTTTTTCCTCTGTCACCATTTCCCCTTTTAAGATCCACGGAATACCTGGAGGATAAGAGATAATCGTTTCCGCTGCAATTTGACCGACTGCGTCTTGAAAAGAAAGCCTCACCGTTTTCACGACGTCATGAAGCACAGTTAATTTCGAGACTTGCTCCGTAGAAGGGTAAGGATAAATCGTTTCATCGTCCTCAATCAGCGGCACATGTTTCGATGCATTTTGAATCAGTTTCACCCAATGATGAATCTCTTCCATCTTTATTTCCCGTAACGGCAAACAGAGTAACACATGATCTTCAGCGGCAAGCTCGATATCTATGCCAATCGATGCTAAGTGGCGACTAAAGATCAAACCGTTTTTCGGATACGTCAGAATCGTGACTTTTGTAAAATCGTCTCCGACTTTAACGGCAAATCCTGCGCGCTTCAATTCCATGACAAAAGCGAAATGACTTGTTTGAATACTTGACCAGTCTCGCTCCGTCAAGTGTTCAAGATAAGTCCGCGCATGGTCTAACGACGCCATAATCAAGTAAGACGGACTAGACGTTTGAAATGAAGACAGGGCATGAAACAATCGGTTCTCATCGACATTCTCTTTGTAATGTAACCAAGCGCCCATCGTAAAAGCAGGCAACGTTTTATGAGCCGACTGAACAACCGCGCTCGCCCCTTCAAAAATCGCTGAACGTCTTGGCAATCCGTCGTAAATCAAGTGCGCACCGTGCGCTTCATCAACGAGCAACGGGATCATATGTTGGTTTAAATACGTACTGATTGCTTGAATATCAGCCATATCGCCATAATACGTCGGTGATGTGAGAAGCAGTGCTTTACCACCTGGATAGCGCTCGACCGCTTCTTGAACCGTAGCTAAATTGACGACCGTAGGAATACCGCTTCCCCGTTCCAATTCAGGTGACAATAAAATCGGTTCTAAGCCTAACCACTCAATCGCATTCCACACGGACTTATGTGAATTTCGTTGTACATACACACGTTCCCCACGTTTTACAGTCGCAGCTAGCATGCTCCAATTTCCCGCGGTCGAACCATTGACCAACCATTTACTTTTACTTTTATAGAGCGTCCCAAGCGCCTCCTCACCTTGCTGGATGATTCCCTCTGCCTGATGTAAATCATCCAAGTGCTCGAGCTCGGTTAAATCATACGGCATGATTTTATGGAACGCTGTCGGTAAACTTGGATCGTGAACAGTACCGTTATGGTGGCCAGGGACATGAAAGGATACACGACTTTCCCGCACATGTTGTTCTAAAACTTCCATGAATGTGAAAGGGTTCTTTTTAGATCGGCGTGTCATCAAAAAACCTCCTTAATCGTTTTGCATATAGACAAAAAAGAGACGACCAAGCAGATGCTTGATCGTCTCATGTTGCCTGGCA
>NZ_JNAA01000001.1:0-41216 GCF_000696055.1 Exiguobacterium sp. AB2 | reverse complement strand
TTTTTCGAGGCGATGCGTCCGAACAGACAAACGCGCCCGCTGTTTGCTATACTCCTTTAGTTATGTTTACTAACTATTTATATTAGGAGGCGGGCTCCATGCATTTGGCCACTCAAAAACTTTGGACGAAAGATTTTCTCATCATCTCGCTCGTCAACCTTTTCTTAACACTCATCTTCTTCCTGCTCATGGTCACAATCGGGGTCCACGCCGTCTCGGCCTATGGGGCTTCAACGAGTGAGGCCGGTTTTCCTCTTGTTCACCCGCTTCGTGCACGGGCTCGGCATGGGACTGTCGAGCACGGCGACCGGCACGATTGTCGCGCAAGTCATCCCAGCGGCCCGTAAAGGGGAAGGCATCGGCTATTACAGCATGAGTTCGACACTCGCGACCGCAATCGGTCCATTCGTCGGCCTACTCATGAGTCAATATACGAACTTTTCTACGATTTTCTTGCTCTGTCTCGTCATCGGGCTCATCAGCCTCGTCAGCGCCCTGACCGTCAACGTGCCGGAAGCGGACAACCCAAGCATCGTCCGCGGCTTTTCACCGAGCTCGTTCGTCGAACCAAAAGCGTTACCGATCGCCCTCATCATCGCCGTCCCCTTACCGGGCGGCTCATGGACGCGCGCGGGGCAAACATTGTGATGTACCCCGCCATCGCCGTGTTCGCCGTCGGATTGTTCGTGTTGAGCCAAGCGACGACGGCAATCGGTTTACTCGTCGCCGGCGCCTTGATTGGCCTTGGCTTCGGGAATATCCAGTCCGGGACGCAAGCGATTGCGGTCAAAGCAGCCACGCCGGCGTGAATGGGAATGACCACTTCGACATTTTTTATCGCCCTTGACGCAGGACTCGGGTTCGGGCCTTACTTGATTGGCTTGATGATTCCACTGACCGGGTTCTCGATGCTCTACCTCGGTCTCGCAGGGGTCGTGGCTTTATTGCTCTTCTTGTATCACATCATGAACGGACGGCATGAACGCGCCAAGCTAAAACAGGTAGCCTGACAGGACAGAACTTTCGTCCTGTCTTCTTTGAATGTTCACACATTTCTGTTCGACATACGGTAATATGAGAATGACGTGTTGAAAAGTTTTTATCGAAACGAGGGACATCATGTACGCTGACCAGACGATTCATCACCATTCCGCCGCCCTACTTCGAACGTTTGATAAGATTTCGGACTACGTGTTCTTCATGGAAGTCGACGGGGCGACCTATCGATATGTGTTCGTCAATGAGCCCGGCAAACGTGCGATCGGCTGGACTGATGACGACCTTGGGAAGAGCATTGAGGATAAAATGCCGCCTGAAACGGCCGCGCTCATCTCTCGCTATTACAATCAAGCCATCCGAGAACGAAAGAGCGTCGTTTATGAAGATTATCAACTTGCCGATTCGTTCTATACGGATACGCTCGAATCAGAGGATGTCTTGTCGTTGCCACTGCACTACTTCGAGTCAGAAGTGACGCCGGTGTTTGACGGGGAGACGTGCACGCACGTCATTTCGGTCGTCCGGGAAGTAACCGAACGCAAGCGACGTGAGCTCGAACTGACGATTTTACGTGATCAGCATGAGTCGTTACGCCGTTATTCGCCCCACGGTATTTTTGTCCTCGATCATGATTTCCGCATCAAGTCGCTCAATCCGGCCGTTACGGCGATTACAGGTTACACGGAAGATGACTTGTTAAACCGCTCGTTCATCGACTGGGTCGAGACGTCTGAACGCACAACGGTCGAAGCGGGGCTTCGCCATGCCATGTCAGGCACTCCACACAAGTACGCCATTCGTGGACGTTACCGGTCCGGAGAACCGCTCGATTTGGCGATTTTGAATATTCCGATTGAAGTCGGTGGCCGTATTAACGGCCTGTTTGCCATCATCATCGACCACACGCCGGAGAAGGACGCCGAAAGGGCGATGCGGGAAAGTGAACGGCGTTACCGCCAATTGATCGAGCTGATTCCTGAAGGGATTATCGTGCATGGGGACGGGCATGTATTATACGCGAACGCCATCGCGCGCTCGACGATTGGCGAGACCGACATGCATCACGAATCAATCTTTCAGTTCATCGCCCCGGAACATCACGAGCGCATCCTAAAGCGACTCGAGGCGCTCCGTCTCGGCGACCCTGTCGATGACACGGAGTTGACGCTCGTCACCCATGGCGGCCAGCGATTACATATGGACATCACGAGCCTCGTCATCGATTACGAAGGGACGACTGCCGTCCTGACCGTGCTCCGTGACGTGACGGAAAAGCGCGAGATGGAAGAAGCGCTTCGTCAAAGCGAGACGCAATACCGTCTCATCACCGAAAATATGAGCGACCTCGTCTGCATGCTCGAGCCGGACGGGACGGTACGCTACGCAAGCCCGTCCCATCTTCATGTGCTCGGTTATACGCCGTCATTTTACGAGGGTAAAAATACGCTCGACTTCATCCATCCTCGCGATGTCGCCTCGACACGTCAAACGCTTCAAACCATCACCGCCGCTTCACCGCTCACGCTCGAGTTCCGACATGCACACGATGACGGACGTTGGATTTGGCTCGAGACAAAGATTCAGGCCATTTATAGTGACACTGGCACGTTGCTTCACTACTTGACGGTCACTCGGGAGATCATGCAACGGAAAGTCGTCGAGAAACAGCTACGACACCTTGCGTATCACGATACGTTGACGGATTTGCCGAATCGCCGCTATTTCCTTGCCTATCTTGAAGAGTCCCTCTCGAGAATCGAAGAAGAAGCGGAATCCCTCGCGATTCTATCGCTCGACCTCGACCGGTTCAAATGGGTCAACGACACGCTCGGACATGACATCGGGGATGAACTGTTACGTCAGTTCGCCCACCGGCTCACCGATGTACTCCGCAAGCAAGACGTCATCGCCCGGTTCGGTGGAGATGAATTCATCGTGTTGATTCGATACAACGACCCCATCGCCCCGCGTCGGGTCGCCGAGAAATTACTCGTCGCCCTTGAACAGCCGTGGCAGATCGAGACGCACGCCTTCGTCACGACGTCGAGTATTGGAATCGCTAGCTGTGACGGCGCCGTTTCACCGAAACAACTGTTAAAGCGAGCGGACATCGCACTATATAAAGCGAAATTGAATGGCCGCAACGGCTACGCCTTGTATGAAGACCGCTGACAAGCGGTCTTTTTCACGTGAAACATTAAATTTACGTCAAAATCCGAACATTAATGAGAAAATTTAACTATTTTTATTTTTTACTTACTTTTCACCAGTAAGCTTTGACTTTCATCCGCATACGGGTTACATTACCTAATGGACGAAGAATTTTAACTCATATCACTTAAAATGTTCGTAAATAGGGGTGTTTCAAATGGATAAAGTGTTCGATTATGAAGATATTCAATTAATTCCGGCTAAATGTGTCGTTGATAGCCGGTCTGAGTGTGATGCCAGTGTGACACTCGGCGGTTTCACGTTCCGACTTCCGGTCGTGCCGGCGAATATGCAGACGATTATCGATGAGAAGGTCGCCCTCTCCCTTGCGGAGAACGGCTATTTCTATATCATGCATCGCTTTCATCCCGAGACGCGGCTCGCGTTTATTGAAAACATGCACGGACGCGGCTTATACGCGTCAATCAGCGTCGGGGTGAAGGAAGACGAATACCGTTTCGTTGAAATGCTCGCTGAAATGGGGCATACGCCTGAGTTCATCACGATCGATATCGCCCACGGGCACTCGAATGCGGTTATTCGCATGATCCAACACATCAAGCACCACTTGCCTGGAACGTTCGTCATTGCCGGAAACGTCGGGACGCCCGAAGCCGTCCGAGAACTCGAACATGCGGGCGCGGATGCGACGAAAGTCGGCATCGGTCCCGGGAAAGTGTGCATCACGAAAATCAAGACTGGCTTTGGGACTGGTGGATGGCAACTCGCCGCCCTCCGTTGGTGTGCCAAAGCGGCGACCAAACCGATTATCGCGGATGGGGGAATCCGCACACATGGAGACATCGCGAAATCGATTCGTTTCGGTGCGTCAATGGTCATGATCGGCTCGCTGTTCGCGGGCCATGAAGAGTCGCCGGGCGCGACGATCGAGCAGGACGGGAAACTGCTCAAAGAATACTTTGGTTCGGCGTCTGAATTCCAAAAAGGGGAACGGAAAAACGTCGAAGGGAAAAAGATGTTCGTCGCATACAAAGGGGCATTACAGGACACGTTGACCGAGATGGAGCAAGACCTCCAATCGGCCATCTCCTACTCGGGTGGGGACAATCTGGACGCATTGCGTACCGTCGATTACGTCATGGTGAAAAATTCGATTTTTAACGGGGACAAAGTATATTAAAAACAGGCGACTCACGCGAGTCGCCTGTTTTTATGCGTTTGTGAAGCGTTTCGTCATCATATAGTAGTCGGCACCTGGCGGATAGTCATGCAACACCCCAGCGACCTCATAGCCGTATCGCTCATAAAACGACTTGGCCTGGAACGAGAAGGTCGTCAGCTTCACCCGACTCGCCCCGAGCATCCGTGCTTTCGCCTCTCCTGCTACGAGCAAGCGCGAGCCGATTCCTTGGTTGTGGTAGGCTTCAGCGACCCACAGTCGGTCCAAATCGAACCAGCCCCAATAGACGCTACCGTACAATCCGGCGATGATCTCCCCGTCTCGCTCCACTTTCAACTGGACGACGGGGACGTCTATACCTCGAATATTGCGATGATGGGACGAATGTGTGTCGTTAAACGCCCGAAGTCGCTCTGTCAAATATTGTTGGAACGCCGCATCATCCTGTGCAATCTCTTGAATCTCCATCATGCTTCACCTGACCCATTCACGAAGAATGTAATCAACTCTTGCTCTTCTTCATCGACAGGTCGACCGACCTTCTGTTCGTACTGAGCCGTCATCATCGCTTCATTTCCTGGGAAATCAAGCGCTAGAACCGCCAAACGACGCAGGATGTCACGGTCTTTTTCAAACGCTTCACGGGATACGACTTCCCCGTGCGACCAGACGTATGCGTCCGCATCGAACCGGTCGAGTAGGTGGAGCAAGCGAAGCGTCGCTTCTGCCGTCATGCGCCAGGACGGGGCGTATAGGTTCGCATAGAGCGCGTCGCCTAAAAACAAGACGCGCTCTTCTGGGATGTAGGCGACGACTGAGTCGGCCGCATGGTCCCCACCGACGTGTTTCAAAATAACATGTACCCCGCCGAGGTCGAGCGTGAGGGTATCGTCGAACGTCAACGTCGGCAACACGACGCGCATCGTCCGCTGCGCACCGAACTCGAGACGGATCGCCTCGGCACAGAACGGGATTTCGATTTCGCTTTTGACGCGTTCGTCGAGCGACGCGTCATCCCACTCATAGGGCAAGAGACGCTCCATCCGGTTTTTCGTCTCCGTGCTCGCAATCGAGACGAGGTCCGTTAACGCCGAAAGTCCGAAAATATGATCCCAATGCCAGTGCGTCAGCGCGACGAGCGTCGGACGCTTCAACCCTTTTGCTTCCATCGCAGTGAGGAGATCGGTCACATGGGACTCAGAGTTCCCTGCATCGATGAGGAGCGTATGAGTCTCACCGACGACAACGCCTAAAATCGGTCGATCGGTCTCGGCCACTGGCGTCATGTACCAAAATCGAGGGGAATGGGAAATTAATGTCTGCATGTGTGACCCTCCCCTGACTCGATGCTTGCGATTTGCTCGATTGCGTTCCGGTGATCGTTTAACACGCGAACGTGACGAAGCGATAATCGGTTCAAGCAGTCTAGTTCATGGCGTTGCCGTTCTTTCAAAATTTCAATCGTGCCGTCTATTCCAGATAACGCCTTGCGCATCGCGTATCGGCGCTTCGTGTAGTACTCGACAAAGCCGTGTTGCCACGCCTCTGGTCGTTCCGCATAAACATCTTTGAACGCCGTTTCGACATCTTCAAGCTCTACGTAGACGACGGTCGGGTCGAGCGGGGCAATTCGTTCGACAATTCCCTCCACGTAGGCCTGAAGGAAAGCCAGGGGTACGTCTTGAGAAATCATGCCGATCGTGAACGGATTTTGGAGTAGCGCACACTCGAACACGTACGCTTCGTCTTGATGACGTGCCTGTTGAACGAATCGTTCCCAGCGACCGAGCATGACGTCAACGTGTTGCTCGAACGGCAACTCATAGACGTCCGTCCCTTGCGGCTCATCCGTTGACTCATATCGGACGAACGTGCCCCGCGCGTCACGCTCGAGCACGTGTCCGGACGTGACTTCCCCTTCGACCCACCGCACATCATGCACATCGACGGGATGGGCGGGATCGACCTCCGAATAAAACGTCCGCTTTGCGTCACGCTTTGCTAAAGCCTCGGCGAACGTCGTCTTGCCACTGCCTGGCAATCCTTCGATTAACCATAGTTTCCCCATCTTTTTCCCCTCACTTCTCTTCTCGTGAATCATAAATGTAGAAGCCGTCGCCTCCGCAATTTTTGGCGACGTACATCGCAGCGTCCGAGTGATGAATCAAATCGTCGAGCGACGTGAACTCTCCTGATGAATAAGCGACCCCGATGCTTGCCGATAACTGGAGCGATAAATCGTTCCCGACCAACATTTCCTGGGAAATCAGTGCCGCCAACTTCTCAAAATCAGCCTGTTCAAGCGCTTCTGACTCGAGGATGATTAAAAACTCATCCCCTGCGAACCGATACGCCTTGCCTGCATAAAACTCGCTGAACGAACGAATCCGCTTCGCCGTCTCGATGAGCACTTCATCTCCGACGAGGTGACCGTACGTGTCGTTAATGCGTTTGAAATCGTCTAGGTCGATGAACAAGAGGGCGACAGGCTGTTTCCGGTTCATCTTTTGCCGTAGGTCCGCCATGAGCGAATGACGATTGCCGAGTTTCGTCAATCCGTCTTTCGTGATCAGCTCGATGACTTCTTGATGTTTACGCTCACGGCGAATCTCATTTTCCATCCAACGGGTCACGAGTAAAATCGTGTCCGTCATCTCTTGGATGGCGACTTGGTCAATCACATCGTCGAGACTCCCTTGTTCCGTGAGGAAGACAACCCAACCGAACGTCTTCCCCTCACTGACGAGCGGCAAAGCAATCACCGCCGAGAATTCGATGCCGTTCACGACCAATTCGGCACGATCTAGCCGTTGGTGATTGCTCGTCGCGATGGCTTCAAGACGCATCATGTCGTCCTCGTTCCATTTGAGTGCCGTGTCTCCATCCACCGACCACGTCTTAAATCCATTTTCCACAGAGAACGCAATCGCATGCGTATAACCGATCCATTCCCGCAAGACGGTTTGAATTCGTTTTAGCTTTTCTGCGAACGGGGCATGGAGTGCCGTGATCTCATACAACGATTCAAGCGTTTGTTGACGTCGTGTCGAAGCGCGCTTCTGTTCGGTCAATTCAATTTCAGCGATGATCCAGCGGGCGAAATCTTCGAGTGTCTGCATGCCGGCCTCGTCAAAGGTTCTCGGAATTTCATCTGTGACGCAAAGTGTCCCGATGGCATGGCCTGCACTCGTAATCAACGGGACACCGGCATAAAAGCCTAAGTCTTCGAGCACAGGATTCCCTTCCGTCATTTCCGTCGCTTGCACGTCTTCGATGACCAAGTTCGATTTGCTCGTCACGACCCGGTCGCATAGCGTCCACTTCCGTTCGAAGTACGGCTGGATCTCTTCCCCATGGCACGATTTGACCCATTGCTGGTCCGGTGTCAAAATCGAAATCAACGCCGTCGGCATGTCGAGGGTATGCCCAACGAGACGACTGATTCGGTCGTATCGCTCTTCTCGTGGTGAATGTAAAATCTCGAGGCGCAAAATCGCTTTCAATCGTTCAGTCTCATTCTCATGAAGTGACGTGAACGCCTGCTGACGCCCTGATAATCCGTGACGGAGCGCCGCATATTGATGTTCGAGCGTATCGAGGGCCGTTTGCAACTCGCTCAGCGGAAGCGGTCGACTGAAGAAAAAGCCTTGCACTTCATCGCAACCGAGCCGTTCGACGACGTGGTATTGCGCCTCGGTCTCTACCCCTTCGGCCGTCACTTCGAGGTCTAGCTTTTTGGCGAGCGAGACGATCAGTTTCACAATTTCGTACTCTTTTAGTCCATTTTCTTTATCGAGTTGACTGATGAAGGAGCGATCGATTTTAATGCCGTCAATGTCGAACAACTTTAAATAATTCAGCGAGGAATAACTGACACCGAAGTCATCAATCAAAATACGGAACCCTTTCGCCTTCAAATAATCGACCGTTTGAATCCCGACGAGCGGTTCTTGCATGAGCGTATGTTCGGTAATTTCAAATTCAAATTGGTGTGGAGAGAGTCCATGACAAGCAAACGTCGAGAGGACGTTTCGCATATAGGACTGTTTAAAGACGACCGGTGACACGTTAATCGCGACGCGACGTCCTGCGAACACCTCTGGACGCTCAATCAAATCCTGACAGACCCGTTCGATGACGAACGCCGTGATATCTTCGATGAGAAGCGATTTCTCCGCAATGGTAATAAACGTTTCCGGGGAGACGTTTCCAAGGGTCGCGCTATTCCAGCGCACAAGCGCCTCAAATTGAATCGTGCCATCATGACAGCTGACGCGTGGCTGATACACCATGCTGAACTCATTTGCTTTCAACCCTTTGACGAGTTCCGTCTCAATCGTCATCTCATCGATATAATGTTGGACATAGTCGTCTTTTTCATATAGACGAATCACTTGTTTGCCGGCTTGTCTCGCTTCAAGGAGCGCCGTCGACGCGTTCATGATGACACGATCGGCGTCTTCGTATCCGGCGCTAATGCCGATGCATCCGGATAGGGCGAATTCATTCCCCGCTACATCATACGTGTAATCCGCGAGTGCGCCTAGTAAACGCTCACCGTGCGCATACGCCGCCTCGACCGATGTATGCGGTAAGACGACGACGAAGTCTTCGCCGTCAACACGACCGATGATTGATCCGACCGGAAGCAGTTCGGCCAATCGTCGCGTCATTTCTTTAATCAAGTGATGCGACGGCTCAACCCCTTGAAGGGACAGAATGATTTTGAAGCGATTGATGTGAAGGCGCATGACGCTCGTCATTTCGTCACCGGTCGTTTGGTGGAAGAGCTTTTCAAGCTCGAGTTTGACTTTCATCAAGTTTGGCATCCCCGTCAAATAATCGATGTGCTCGATGCTTGAAAGGAGTTCCATCTCGGCTTCTTTTGATAAGTCGGTCGTCAATCCAAGAATATACCGAATCTCGCCTTGCTCATCTTCAATCGGCATGAGAACAGATGAAGCGAAGCGGGCCGTATTCGTCTCAATGTTCATCTTTGACATGAAATAGACGGGTGAACGCGTTGCTAAGACCGAGTCATAGTAATGAATCAATTCATCTGCGACTTCAGCCGTGTACATGTCTTGCAAGTAGCGACCCGCCACATCGTCAGGAAGCATGGAGGCGCGCTTACCCTCTTCACTGACACGCACATAGCGATAACTATTGGGCGTCACTTCCATTAAGAACACCATGCGATACAAACGAACGAATACATCGAATAAATAATGTGGGTCGGCCTTCATCTGTTTCATAAGCTACCTCCAAACAATCTCTGTTCCCTCTAGTGTAGAACTTTTCTGCTCATTTGTTCATAAAACCGTTTAAAAAAGGGAAAGTGTTTTTACTCAGATTGTACGAAAACGGGTAAAGATAAGTGAGTCTAGTCCGGAATCGAGGTGAGCCATCATGATCAGTCGAAACGTCTATCCACAAACACGGCCCGGCAAATGGTCAATCGGGCTGTTGCTCGCCGTCTTCCTCTTGTTGATTATCGCCACCACCAGCCCACAATCTGCTCCACCGTTCAACGTCAGCACACTGTTCACAAATACGTGGCCAGCCTTCGTCTCGATGACGGCGCTTGCTGCAGCGATGGGTGCGTTCTTCGTCGGATTGTATACAATCTTTCGGCATCACGAACGCGCGACTTCTGTCATCTTCGCGGTACTGCTCGGCGGTCTCGTCGTCTTGTTCGTCCTTCTTCAGCTATTCATCTAAACGAAGACGCCCCTTCCCAAATTGAGAAGGAGCGTCTTGTTACAGCAACTCTTTCGCAAGTAAACGGTAAACGTTCAAGCGATCGGCTTGCTGGTGTTGAATGCTACAAATCATCGCCTCGTCAAAGCCGTAACGCTCTGCTTCTTCTTGCAGTTGCGTCGCAATTTGCTTCGGTGTTCCGACGAGGTGGATGGCGCGGTTGTTGGCGATATGAATTTGATCGACCTCGGTGAGCGGATAGGCGTGCGCCGCTTCCGGACTCATCAGTTGGCGCAGTTGGCCGCGCATGAGGAACAAACGGGACAAGTCAGACGGACGCGCCAAATATTCGGCTTCTTCTTCCGTTTCGGCCGTCGTGACGAGATACGTGACATTGATGTCGGGCTTTTCCATAAAGGCCGACGGTCGAAAGTTGTGGCGATAGGCGTCGAGCGCATCGGTTCTCAACTCGCCGTTGAAAAATTGCGCGAACGAGTAGCCGACGCCCATCCGTCCGGCTTGGATGGCGCTGTTTCCGCTCGAGCCGAGTAGCCATGCCTCGGGGAGGACGACCCCTGTCGGAGCGGCCGGTGTCGTCTTATACCAGCGTTCTTCTGGCGTCTCGTCGTTGATCAGTTGGAGCGTAGTCCCAAGTTTCTCATACAGGCCGTCCATCATCGGCTTTTGGCCTTGCGACATCGCGTAAATGGCATTGGCGTCCCCACCCGGTGCCCGGCCGACGCCGAAATCGATTCGACCTGGTGCGAGTGCACTCAGCGTCTTGAATACTTCTGCCATTTTGAGCGGTGAATAGTGCATCATCATGATGCCGCCGGACCCGAGGCGAATCCGTTCCGTTTTGGCCGCTAGATAAGCCGCGATGACTTCTGGCGCCGAACTCGCAAACGACATGCCCCCGTGGTGTTCGGCCATCCACATCCGATGATAACCGAGCTCATCAGCGAGTTGCGCAAGTTCGACAGCGCTCTCAAGGGCATGCTCTGACGTATGACCGGACGTGACCGGTGCTTGATCGAGTACACTTAATCTCATGGTTCATCTCTCCGCTTCTATTATATATGATGAATATCTCGAATTTGTAAAACTCGCCGTCATCATACTAAAGAACAACGTCAAATACGAATCGCCTGCTCATGGTAACGCTTTCTTTTTTCTGAAAATTACAACGGATTGTTGCCGTCGAAGCGTTTCGTTCACTATAATGAACGAGAAGATATTATTCCTTCATAGCAAAAACCAGCCGCGTGATGGGGACACGCGAGCGGTCACACACATTTACGGGAAAATGGGGTATACACAATGAATCAAACACCGAACAGGCCAGACCAGGACGGGACATCGTTCACGTCCAACGATTTTTTGAAATTTCTTATTCCATCTTTGATTGGATTGATGTTCTTCATCGTCCCAATCCCGACCGAGGACGGCTTCACCATTCCGGTCGCATTCTTATCGAATCAACTGATTGGCGTGATTGGTGACGTCGTGCCAACGCTCGCCGTGATCATGATGGGTATCTCGGTGCTCGGGTCACTTTGGACATGTCTTGCGAAACCTGCGTTCGTCTTGGAACGCCCGCACTTCAACTCGCTGTTGAACGTCACGCCGTTCTGGTTTGCCATGCGTGTCATCGGGCTCATCGCTGGTATCATGACGCTCCTCGTCATCGGACCAGAGATCATTACATCCGAAAACACAGGCGGATTGCTCCTATATGAACTAATTCCAATCTTATTTGCGACGTTCTTATTCGCCGGGCTGTTACTCCCACTCTTACTGAACTTCGGCTTGCTCGAGTTCGTCGGGACGATGCTCATCAAGGTGATGCGTCCGCTCTTCAAATTGCCGGGCCGGGCCTCGCTCGACTCGCTCGCCTCATGGGTCGGCGATGCGACAATCGGGATTTTGTTGACGACGAAACAGTACGAAAACGGATACTATACGAAGCGCGAAGCCGCCGTCATCGCCACGACGTTCTCCGTCGTCTCAATCACGTTCACCATCGTCATCTTGTCGTATATGGAACTCGACGCATACTTCCTGCAATATTACGGGGCGATCATCGTGTCAGGTGTCGTCGCGGCCCTCATTATGCCGCGTATTTATCCGCTTTCGAAAAAAGCGGACACGCCGTATGAAGGGACCGAGCTAAAACCAGAAGAACCAGTGCCGTCAAACGTCTCGATGCCGAAATGGGCATTACGCCAGGCGCTCCTCAAGTCGCAATCGAGTAAGAGCTCTGGTGCCACGCTGAAGGACGGCTTCCAAAACGTGCTCGACATGTGGCTCGGCATCTTGCCGATCGTCATGGCCGTCGGGACGATCGCGCTCGTCATCGCGGAGTATACGCCGCTCTTCACGATTCTCGGCAAGCCGTTCGAACCGATTTTGATGTTGCTCCAAGTACCGGAAGCCGAAGCCGCCGCCCAGACGATGGTCGTCGGGTTCGCCGACATGTTCTTGCCGGCCGTACTCGGTAGCGGCATCGAGAGTGAGATGACGCGCTTCATCATCGCGACCGTATCGGTCACCCAGCTCATCTTCATGTCCGAAGTCGGGGGGCTGCTCCTCGGCTCGAAACTGCCAATCTCATTCGTCGACCTCGTCCTCATCTTCTTGCTCCGGACGTTTATCACGCTCCCGATTATCGTCGGGATCGCCCATTTGGTCTTTTGACGACAAACGCCTCTTCTCGTATTTCCTGGGAAGAGGCGTTGTTTGTATAATGAATGAATAGGAGGGATTGATGTGGAAGAGCATTTTGCCGGACAACTTGAAACCGCAAAGAAAGGCTATGCGGGCATCGTCAATCCGCAAGCTTATGTAGACGACCGGTATCACGGCCATTGGACTGTGAAAGAAGAGAAACGCATCGACGGGGTGCCCCCCCTTCTTCAACGCGCGTTTAACGGCGGGAAGAACAACTGCACCCTCACATCCATCACAGCCATTTTTCGCTACTACCGTGATCACGGCTACACGAACATCCCCGACGACCCGTTTGTCATTCAACAAGACGCTCGAGACATCGCGGTCCGCCATTTTTTTAAAGACGAGAAAGGTACGCCGCCAACACGGATCAGTACCATCGTCACAAAGCTATGGGACCATTACGGGTATACCGGCCACAGCAGCTCCCGTTATTTATGGAAATGGTCGACGTTCGAGCGCGAGCTCCTCGCCAATCGTCCGTTCATTTTAAATATGGCGAACGGGTTCTATAAAAATCATTCGGTCACGGGCATCGGCTATATCATATATAAAAAGCCCGGCTACGCTGACGTTGTCTTGCTCGAAGTGCTCGACAACCGCTCCGAGGACGTCCGTTACATCGACTTCAACGAGTTCAATTTTTGGGGCAGCATCACGCGCGTCTATCCGTCTGCGAAGTAATCTTTCAGGAGAAGAAAATGTCTGCCTCCTGATGAATGTGCGCGCCGATTTTCAATAAGTGCTCCCGCTTCGCATATGACCCGTGATGCAGACCGTTCAAGTCGACGCCGTTGCCGAGGCCAACGAACACTTCGGACGGTTTGAAGTGAAGACCGACCATCGGGATGCCCGCCGGATGAAGGCCGAGCTCGTAGACGGCGCTCGGATAGCCCGTGACCGTCCGTTTTTCGGTAAAGCCCGTCATGGCCATGCAGTTGTCGCGACCGAGCACGATGAGGCGTTCTGGACGGATGAGACGAATCGTCCGTTCTAAAAGCGCCAGCGAGTCGGGATGTTCCATCCAACGACGCCCGTCTCGAATCTGCCCCATTTGCCGATAGGTCGCATATTTGAAGAAGTCGACATGGATGACGGACCCGTCGTAAAACGACTGGTCCATGCCTTCGAGTAACGCTTCAAGTTTCGCCCCGTCTGGCTTACCGAACCAGCTCGTCGTCGCCCGCCCGGCCTCAAAATAGGCCGTTGCGTATTCAATTGTCGCGTCGAGGGCTGTCTCGTCCTCTAGATACGCTTCAAATGACTGGTCACGCCAATAGAATTTTTGCGCGTCGTCACTTCTGACTTTGCCGTCTCGTTCAAAGAATTCGCCGCGCGACGGGTTCGTTCCGATCGTAAGCCACTGCCCGTCTGTCGGACGCCCGTACCAAAGGACGGGAGATGCCCCCTCAATCAGCTCCTTTTGAAACGGTGACGCCAAGAGCCGTTCTTGAAATCGAAGCGCGTCTTTTAATAAATCTCGTGCGTGCTCCATCGTGTCACATCCCTTCTCTCCGTTCGTTTCCCGCTTTCGGCGGTATGTAAAATGCGTTATAGTGAGAAGACGAAGCCAAACAAAGGACGTGAATCGATGCGTATCAATAAATTCATCAGTGAATCAGGCAAGGCGTCCCGCCGCCAAGCCGACCGTCTCGTCGAAGAGGGACGCGTCACCATCAACGGGAAGAAAGCGAAAATCGGCGACCAAGTGAAGCCTGGGGACGAAGTGCTCGTCAACGGCTCGGTCGCCCGTGTCGCCCGCAACAACGTCTACATCGCCGTCCATAAACCGGTCGGCATTACGAGTACGACGGAGAAGAAAGTGAAAGGCAACTTGGTCGACCTCGTCAACCATCCGCTCCGTATCTTCAACATCGGGCGCCTCGACAAAGACTCTGAGGGGCTCATCTTGATGACGAACGACGGCGATATCGTCAACGAGATCCTTCGCGCCGAGAACGAGCACGAGAAAGAGTATATCGTCTCGGTCGATAAGCCAATCACTCCAGAATTCGTCGAGCAGATGGAGGCCGGCGTCAAGATTCTCGGGCAGAAGACGTTGCCGTGTAAAGTACACCAACTGTCGAAGTTCGACTTCAACATCACGCTCACGCAAGGACTCAACCGTCAAATCCGTCGCATGTGCGAAGAGCTCGGGTACGAGGTGTACCGCTTGCAGCGCGTCCGCATCATGAACATCACGCTCGGCAAGCTCCCGCCAGGCCAATGGCGCGACCTTTCGAAGAAAGAGCGCGAGCAGTTGTTCCGTGAATTGAATTACGAACCGAAAGAATGGTATTGAAAAGCAGGGAACAGTTTATTTTTATTCGAATAAGGGTTATATAACATCACCTAATTGGTATATCAAAAGAAGAGGCTACAAACCTATGCCAAGGTTCGAACATCAAAGGTGCCGATACGATATCGGGACACGTTCGATATCATCGAAAACATGTGACGAGCGTGATTGCACTTCGATGCCAAGTCTTTAAAGATGAAAAGAGCAAGATACGTCAATCCGTTGGTGGACCGACGTCTCTTGCTCTTTTATGTTGTGTCGGTGGCGATACAAACCCCTATATCGTTTCAGAGTCGTTCCTCATAAGCGTCCAACTTCCCTCTCATTTGCCCCATGAGTCGGACGAACTCCTCTTTTGTTTTCTCATCGAATCTCCCGACATGGTCCATGTCAATCGTCTCGAGCGCCTTAAGAGAGGTGTTCAACGCATCGAGCGGCTTCATCTTGGCACGGGAGATGGCCGTCTCCTCGGCCCGGCGGCTGACGATCGAGGCGGCCTCTCTCCTCGTGTCCTCAAGTTCTTTGATTACTCGACGATAAGAGTCTAGGTCGATACCATCTTTTTCTTGGAAGGTGTCATGGACGTCATCTACGATATCCTCGAACTCCTCCAAGAAATCCTCGCGATTTCCACCCTTCAAGATATCACTCCCGATTCTCCGGATGTATCGGGTCAAATCCTTGTCCTTCGAGACACTGAGTGCCGCAAAGAGGGCATCCTTCACACGCATGTGCTCTTCCTCATCGTCCTCTTCTTTCTTGAGGATGCCGACCATCTCTTGGAGCGGGCCGTCCAGGTCCATCTCCCGAGCAAGGTAGAACTTCCCGCTGGCGTTGATGAACTCGAGGTACTCGACCATAAGTTCTGCCTTATCAACCATCTTTCTGACCTCTGCCGGTTTCTTGTTCGTGTTCAGGGCATACTCTTGGACGGTGAAATACTTGTTGACGACGATGTCATTGTAGACGTCTACGAGGTTGTCGATTGGGTTGTAGTCGACCGGGCGCTCCTCGCCATGCTGAAGGTTGAGCTCGAGCCGTTTGATGTCGATGTCGGAGAGTCCTTCAGCCGGGTCCAGGATAATGGCCTCGAAAAAGACGTCCATCCCATGGTCCCTCTTCAGGTGGCGCAGACAGGTGAAGCGACGGTTACCGTCCACGATGGTACCGTTGTTCAGGACGACTCCAGCCACTCGTTGCCCGAAGTTCTTGATGTTGTTCTTCGTCTTCTCGAGCGCGGCCGTGTTCGATTGGACAATCATGTCCTCGACCTGTTTATTATACTCCTCCTTGGTGAGGAGGCCAATGTCCTTCCCGTCTGATTCGAGCCGGTTCATCCAGCTGATGATGCGTCCGTTGCGCTTGTTGTAGACGAGATGTTCGAGCGGAATCTGATAAACGTCGAATACCCGAGTCTCCCCTTTGAGCGTGAGTTTCCGCTTCTGTTCCGTCTTCGAGATGTCCTTCCCGATTCGCCCCCTCAAATTGACCTTGTCTGTACCTGGTTCTACCGTCATGTCGTATCCCTCCACTGTTTCTCAAGATTTGAATATACTGTCTAGGAACAGCTCTTTGTCTCTGTAAAGTTTGCCTGTGTCCGGGGAGAAGTACCCGCCTCTCCCACGGACGTTCGAGATGATGGCGTTCCTGTCGAACTCTAGATGATATGTCTGCAAGATTTCCTCGCGTATCGTGTCCGCATCCAGCCCGTCAGTCTCAGGCAGCAGGTCGAGCAGGAATCGGCCGAGCGTCCTCTTGTCTCGACCCATGTAGAAAATGTCCCCCTTGCCCGTCCTGATGGCGCCGAACCTTGTTTGCGTGTGAAGCAGTCCCTCGAAGAAGATGTCCTCTAGTCCGAGCTCGAGAATTGGGGAATCCAGAAGCACACGGATGGATGCGATGGTGAAGTAGCCCGTCCCTATCTCTTTGGCGGCGTCGACCATTTGTCTGATGAATCCCTTGACGATCCCCTTATTGATACCGGCCTTACGCAGTCGTGCGATGTGGATATAGGTGTTGTCGTCGAATCGGAAGATATCGTGGCCGTTCTCAAGCCTCTTGATGACGCGTTTGAACGGGGCCGTCTTGAAAGCAGGAGAATCAGGGACGCTGAAGAAGTCCTCACGGGTCAAGAGCTCCTGGAAATAAGCTTCCGCGCTCGGGTACCCCGCGCGGAGGACGAGTCCCCCACGGTTGACGAATCCGACCTTCTCGAGTGCTCCGCTGTTCAGGTAACGGGAAGTAAAGTTCTCGATATGATTGAACGCCTGCTCCAACTCTTCATAAGTATAGATTTCTTTGGTGAGACGCCTTGAGAACCACGCCGCCTCCCTCTTCGTGAGCAAGGACATGCTGTGACCTATCGTCCCGTCGGGCGAGAGATAGTCCGGGAGTTCACGGCGGAGCACTTGTCTCACGGATTTGGGCGAGAGGCCGAAGCGGTGCTGGACGAGCGTGAGGAACGCTTCTATATCGATAGGAGCGTTCTGTCTGATTAGCTTCTTCAGCCATTCCGCCTTGCCCATCGTCCCGATCGCGATTTCCGGTTGACGCCCAGGGGTGACATTTGTCATCTCGACATGCTTACGGATGATATAGTGTAGCTCCTCGTGATCCCTGCAGTCGAGCTCGTCCATCAGATCAGCCGAGAGGCCGAAGATATGTTCCGTGCTATAGAATCCCGGCTCGAGCCGGAGCAGGCCGCGCAGTCTCTGCAGGCGTCTCTGCGTCAGCACCGAGCGGTCATGGAATCGGAGACATCTTCCAGCGGACGGTATGATGACGTCCGAGCGTGAGGCGATGGCGGAGAGTGACCTGGCGTCTGCCCCTAGCCTATCGACGGTCCTCACATCGAATTCTTCGAGGATATACCGGTCATAGATACCTTTCCACTCCTCGATAGGTCTCGCCGTGTCGTCGCCATATAACCATAAGACATGCTCGAACACGCTCGTCTTCGTGGCGGGCGAGATGCTGCCGTCACGTCCGACGATGACGGAGAGATACGACCTGAACCTGTGACGCTGGGCATCGTCCAGCCTGTTATAAAGGCCCATGACGTCATCGGTTCCCATCCGAACCTTCGACGAGAGGAAGCGGTGTACCATGGGGGGTTCGGCGAACACCTCCACGAATACGTCCTCTGGTATGTCGAAGCGCACGAATCGTTTGAGGTATCTTTTCCCCTCCTTCACAGATGTGACGGGAATCGTGTCGAGGGTCTCCCTCAACTGCCTCATGACGACCCTCGGCTGCAGCCCACGTAGACGCGCAATCTCATGGGGTGTGAGTCCCTGCTCCAACCTCTCCCTCAAGAGGTCCATGTGTGGTAGTTGCGATGAAAGAATCGACTTTAACGTCCTCGTCCTCTTCTTGAAAAAGCCGTCCTGCGTCGGGGTCAGAATGGCGGAGCGTGACATCTCCTCAAGAAGTACCGAGACCTCGGGACCGCTCCTAGCGATTTCGCTCATCACGTCTTCGGTCGAGAAGACGTCATCGAGTCTATCGTATATGGTCTGATAAAAGGTATGGACAAGTCCTTTCCTGTCTATCTTTCGTGCAATGACCGTCGTGGCTCGTGTCTTATCCTCTATCTTATCTTCTGTCCTAGCATCATCTAACACGTTCTCGGATACGGAAATCGGGGCGGGCTTCCGTCCCTCGAAGATGTCGTACGCCCTCATGACTCGCTCATACGCACCTGGTCTCCGTCCGCCACCTGTGGCAGCCTGAAATGATTCGAGGTCGAGTCCCTCGAGATCTTTATATGTCAGCCCTGCGTCCCTCATGAGCTCGATGTCAGAGACCAGTAGCCCTGTCTCTGGCAAGAGAAGATGATAAAGCGTCCTCGTCTTGCACATGTCTTTGATTTCCTTATCGCTCATCACAGACTGAAGGACAATCAACGCGCGTCTCACAGTCGCCGGGACGCCCGGTAGTGACTTCCCTTTCTTCGACAGAAGGTCGTCGATGAATATACCTTTTTTCAGAAGGGACACGGCATCGGCAGGGGCGACCTCCACATCAAACCTCTCCAAAAGGTCGAGGATGCCGAATATGCATTGTCCAGGGTCGAACGTGTCCGTTTCGACCACTCCTGTTTTCTTGTGGTCCACCATATGTCCCCCTCCTCCATCAAGGGTCGTGTGAGGATTGTCTTCACGGATTCTTATCTTATGTCCGAGAATCTGAGAACAGGTCCTTAAACTTAGAACACGACACCTTATTTCCCTATATTTTACTATTGTTTTCGCACGATTGACAGCCCTGCCCTGTCCTTTTTCCGGCATGGTCCATCAAAAAATATGATGTTCGTAATTTCTTTTTTCAAGTAAGGGCAAAAGGCCCCGCCGTCATGGCAAGGCCTTCTCCACTTGATGGGGTCTCAATCGAACAGAGCCACAATCTCATCGTAGTCCACGTTCGGGGCGGGGCGGAGGTCGCTGTTCTCGATAGCCTCCATCATCCGTTGCTCCTTCTCTTTCAATCGGATATATATCTTTTCATCCACCGTGTTCTGCCGGTTGGGTTGGCCCTCGAGCATCATATAATGATAGCGGGTATATTGCCCGTCCGGTAGACCTAGGCGATGGATGCGGTCCCTCGACTGGAGCATATGGGTCAGGTTAAACGAATATTCGAGATAGACCGCGTCATGGCAGACATGGTGGAGAGAAACGGACTCGGCCAAAGTGTGCGGGTTCGTGACGATGACGTCGAACTCGCGGTTCTGGAACGCCTTGATGAGCCTTTCTCGCTCTTCCTGAGGAGTGCCACCGTATATGACGGCCGACTTTATCCCTCGCGACATGAGCTCCTCATGGACCCTGTCGATTGTATGCACGAACATGCACCAGACCACGGCAGTCTTGCCTTCCTCGCGTAGCGAGGTGACAGTCTCGATGGCGCGTCGGAACTTCCGCGTCTCGCGGACGGACATGAGCAATCTCACGTCTTCGAGGTCTAACGTGACCTGGGAGGGCGCCCATCCGTCAAGGATTGGGATGGAGTCATCGTCTTCGCCGAACATCTCGACGAGGTCGATGTTACGGAGGACGAGCTCGGGGCTCGAAGCCGCCTGGATCAGTCGGATATACAGACTGAAAGGATTGCCGCGATATTTTTGATAGAGGAGATCGATGATTCTTTGCTCCGTCTCATCGGCGACAATCTTATACACGAGGTCGGCATCCGCATCGGGGACCCCGAGCTCCCTTTTGTTCGTCCGCCAGAAGAACGGTGCGAGCTTCCTGTTCACTTCCTGTATCTTTGTCTCGTTCGGTGCCTTCAGCTCATATGGCTTGAAGTTGAAGAATGATTTATATTCCTCGCCATAGAGGATGTTCAAGAAGTTGTAGATGTCCGCGTATGAGTTGGGTATCGGTGTCCCGGTCAGGACGAACTTGTATCCGGCATATGGCGCAATCGACTTGGCGGCCTTCGCACGCACGCTGGTCAAGCCCTTGACCTTGTGCACCTCGTCGTAAACGAGCATGGTCTTCAAGTCTATCACATCCATGAGGACCCGCTCGTACTTGCCGAGTGACTCATAGTTAATCAAAATCAGGTCGTAGAGGTGCGCGTCAGTCTTCAAGGAGAGCAACGGGGCCACCGAGTCATGGATGTCGAGCACCCGCAGGTCCCGTTTCTCCCCGAAGTTGGCCTTGAACTCGTCCTTCCACGAGATAAAGGTGTTCTTCGGCCCGATGACAATCAGCCGCTCCACCTTCTTCTGTTCCTCTGACGAGAGGAAGGCGTATGCCCCATAGACCATCGAGGTCTTCCCTGCCCCAGGGACAGAAAAGTTGGCGGCCTTCTTCATCTCTACCATATAAAAGGCGGAACGCATCTGCATCTCCCGCAGGCTTCGAACGAGCTCACGGTCCACCACTTCAGCGAACGCCTCGAACTTCGTGCTCACCTTCTCGTCCAGGGACTTGAGCAGGCGGGCATACTCCGCCCGCTCCTCAATCATGTACTCCTGGTCCCCCAGATGTTGGCGCAACTGTTCGGTCACGACGACCTCGAAGTCCCGGCGACCACCGAGCCGCTCGAGATGACGGATGACCGTCTTGATTTCGACGTAGGTCAGGTCTTCACGGAAGTGCGGGTATCCCTCGTTTTTGCAGAACGGTACGAGCTTGCTCGTGAACGTGCGCTCGTTCGGCCGTATCTTTCCAGGTGCGACGCGGTCATGGATGACGAGCACCCCCTTGTCGATCGTCAATACGAGTACGTCCTCCAATAACATCTCCTTGTCCAAGATGATCCTCCCCCTGTCGCGTCTCAAGATTTTTTTCAGTACCAGTTCCTCGAACGATTTGACCCTGACACCGTAGGCGCCCGACCTGTCGTCCCACAGGGCATCGAACTCGTCGATTGCCTTGTCGATTTTTTGTCTGTCGAAGTCCGAGCAGAGCCAGGAACCGGTGACGTCGAATGACTCATAGTTGTGTTCGATGGCCGCCCTGGTCTCGTTGTTGGAACCGGTGAAATAGACGATGTTCCCCTCTGCGTCCTCGACGAGCCCGAACTTGGAATGGAACAGCCCGGATTTGATGAATCCGACCCGGATGTCCGCATACCCGTTCGCGATGAGATGGGCCAGGTTCGCGAAGTCCGCCTCTTCCTGGAGCGACAAGTGCTCCTCGAGCCGGTCCAGCAGGTCCTGCTCGAGAGACCTCTTCAACTCATATCCCTCGCTGATGTCGTGAAAATCTTCCTCTGATATCTCCTCGGAGATAATGAGACGCATGCGTCCACCGTTCTCGACCAGTCCCTGAATGCCCCTCGCATAGCGTGCGAGCGCTTTCCCGCTGAAGTATCCGCTCACACGGTCGTAAGAGACGGCCACCGAGAGGATGGGATTATAGAAGTCACGCGATATGTCCGTTTGGCTCGTATAATACGAGGGATTTAGATTAAGGAGACGAAAGTCAGAATCATTTTTCATAGTTCATCAAAACCTCCTTCCGCTTGGTGTAGACAGACGATAAATTTTTTGGTCTATCTAATTTATAGCTGTCTGGAACTGATTAAGGTAGGAAAGACTTCTATCCGTGACGCCTCCTTGTAAGCGTGTAATAACCGTCTATTTGATAATCGATTCACCCTGTATGAATCCTCTAAACGTGGCCACTTTACCTCTTTGTTATTTTTTCGATTTTCTCTGAATTCTAAACTCTCTTTCCTAAAATTCATTGCTCGTACTTCAAACGTCACCTTTCAACTATTACATCACTCAATCGAACACCTTCTAGTTTCGACTATATCATGTCGTTTCAACGAAAGCCGTCAACATTTCGCCAAAACGGGAGTAGCCCTATACAGATGATTTCGTTTATATTTATTTGACGACGTGTTCCATCTGACTCGCGCGACCATTCGCGTCCTCGATGTGGACCGAGAGACGCTATTTTAGGAAACGCTCAATTTGTCTATCTCTAATATGGTTTTTTCGAAAAATAATATGAAAAAGGCCAGAGGGATTCCTCTGACCTGGACAAATGATTTTTCTTATTTCGCCGTGACGCCCCCATCGACCGGAAGTTCGATTCCGGTGATGTGACTCGCCTCGTCCGACGCTAGGAAGAGAATGGCCATCGCCACTTCTTCAGCCCGACCGAGATTCGGTAAGGCGATTTGGTTCAAGAAATGCCGTTTGTAGTCTGGTTGCTCCATGTGTGGCGCACTCATCGGCGTTACGATATAGCCTGGATGGACCGAATTGACGCGAATGTTGTATTTCCCGTAATCGACGGCTGCCGCTTTCGTGAGCGACCGGACGGCTCCTTTTGAAGCCGTATAGGCACCGGCACCGGCCATACCGGTGAGCGCCGAAATCGACGAGATGTTGACGATTGAACCGCCGCCATTTTGTTCCATGAGCGGGATGGCATACTGTGTCCCGAGCATGACGCCATCGATATTGATTCGATACGTCCGCGCCCAATCGTCCTCGGTCTGTTCCAAGAACGGTTTTGCGAGCGCGATGCCCGCATTGTTGACGAGAATATCGAGTTTCCCGCACACGGATCGCACTTCATCATAAATTCTTTCCCAATCACTGCGCGAAGTGACGTCATGCTGAAGTGCGAGCGCCTCTCCTCCATTCGTCCGGATCGTTTCGACGACACGTGTCACCGCGTCTACATTGATGTCTGTCGCGCGCGAACAGTTTAGCCGTCTCCTCACCCATACCGCTACCTGCCCCCGTAATGACCGCTACTTTCCCCGTTAACCGCATTGTTCCAGCTCCAATCTTAAATTATGATAGTCTAACTATCATAATAGTAGTCGATGCACATTCGATTCTCAACGAAACTGCTTCGACACGGTATAATAACGAGATACAAAGAGGTGATTTCATGAGTAAACGACAACAAAATAAAGTAGAACGAATGAATCGCATCATTGAGCAAGCCGAGGTGCTCTTTTTACAAGACGGATTTGAACGGGTGCAAATGCAGGATATCGCTGACGCGTCCGAGCTCGGGGTCGCGACGTTGTTCCGGTACTTTCCGAAAAAAGACCAGTTAATCGTTGCCGCGGCCGTGCGCAATTTGGCACCGACGTTGGACGCGTTCAAACAACTGACGAACCGACCGGGAAATGCCTACTCGCGACTCGAGGCGATTCTTGATTATTTGCTCGAGCAACAGCTGAAGCAGACAAACCATTCCCGCTTCCGTGAGGCGTTCGAGAGCTATGCCTCGTCCGTCGCAAATCCCCTTCCCGGGATTGACGACTATATCGAGTTGCAGCGCGAAATCATGGAGACGCTCGAACCGCTCATTGAGCATGGGAAGACGGACGGCTCACTTCGAAGTGACATCGACGTGAAAGCGACCGTCGTCACGATCATCAATGCGTTCGGGACGTTCGGCAACAACATCATCTTGAAGTCACATATCAGCTATTTAGAGGACGACATCGAACCGGCCATCCAGCAACGGGTACTGCGCGAGATGCTCTTGTCGTATGTGCGCCCATAACGAAAGCCCCTTCGCGTGAAGGGGCTTCATTCGTGCAGTTCGAGCGGCAGACCGTCTGGGTCGAAGAAGAACGTCATCTTCTCGCCTGTGAACGTGTCAACCCGAATCGGTTCCGTCGTGACGCCGTGCGCATTCAGTTCGGCGACGACCGCCTCGATGTCATCGACTTTGAAAGCGAGATGGCGGAGTCCGCATGCCTCCGGGAAGCTCGGACGCTTCGGGCTGTCCGGTTTGATGAACAGCTCGAGCTCGTACGCGCCGAGCCGCAGGTCGATCTTGTGGTCGCCTTTGTCCGGACGATGATGCTCGCGGATGACGTCGAACCCGAGGATATCGATATAGAACCGCTTCGCCTCGTCATAGTCCGAGGCGATAATCGCCACGTGATGGATGGTATGTAGTTGCATCATAATCCCCCATATACAAAAAATGAGCACCTCTCACTAGAGGTGCTCTCGAAAAGTCTACCGCGTCGAACCACGCTCCACAACGTGCTCCTAAAAGGAATGTCCGCCGTCTTACATAGACCAGCTCATCGCATGTACTCAACTATAGGCGAATCCGAGCCCCGCGTCAATCTTTTGTTTGATGCGTCTTGACATCTTTCTAAAAATTAGGATAATCAATAGTGTTAGCACTCTTATATACAGAGTGCCAAAATCGAACGAATAAAGGAGAACGATCATGACAAAGAAACAGTTTCAAGCCGAATCGAAACGAATTTTAGAGTTGATGGTCCACTCAATCTATACGCATAAGGACATCTTCCTCCGTGAGCTCATCTCGAACGCGAGTGACGCCATCGACAAGATGTATTACCGGGCCCTCTCGGACGAGGCACTCGACTTCAACAAGGACGACTACTTCGTCAAAGTCGTACTCGACAAAGACGCTCGGACGATCACCATCCGCGACACCGGGATCGGGATGACGGCCGACGAGCTCGAGTCGAACCTCGGGATCATCGCCAAGAGCGGCTCGCTCGCGATGAAACAGGCGACGAAGATGGAAGAAGACCATAGCCTCATCGGCCAGTTCGGCGTCGGCTTCTACTCGGCGTTCATGGTCGCGGACCGTGTGACGGTGCGCACCCGCTCGGTCGACAGCGAGCAAGGTTACTTGTGGGAATCGGAAGGCACGGACGGCTACACGATTGAACCGACGGATAAGGCCGACATCGGGACCGAGATTACGTTACATGTGAAAGCTGACACGGACGACGAGACGTACTCGACGTTTCTCGAAGAGTACGAGATTCGTTCGCTCATCAAGAAGCACTCGGACTTCATCCGCTATCCGATTAAGCTCGATGTGACGAAGCATCGTCAAAAAGACGACTCGGAAGAATACGAGGACTATGTCGAAGAAGAGACAATCAACAGCATGGTGCCGATTTGGCGCAAACGGAAGAGCGAACTCTCGGACGAGGACTACAAGGCGTTCTATCATGAGAAGCGCTACGGCTTCGACGAGCCGCTCAAGCACCTGCACTTGAACGTCGACGGGACGATTCGTTATCAATCAATCCTCTACATCCCGTCAACGGTTCCATTCGACTACTACACAAAAGAATTTGAGAAAGGGCTCGAGCTCTACTCGAATGGCGTGTTAATCATGGAGAAGTCACCCGACCTCTTGCCAGACTACTTCGGCTTCGTCAAAGGAATGGTCGACTCCGAAGACCTCTCCCTCAACATTTCCCGTGAAATGTTGCAGCAGGACCGCCAGCTTCGCGTGATTGCGAAGAACGTGAAGTCGAAAATCAAAGGCATGCTCGAGAAGATGCTCCAAAACGAGCGTGAGGACTATGAGAAGTTCTATGAGTCGTTCGGTCGCCAGTTGAAGTTCGGCGTGTACGACCAGTTCGGCGCAGCCAAAGACGAATTGAAAGACTTGATTCTGTTCTATTCTTCTCATGAGAAGAAACTCGTCTCGCTTAAAGAGTATGTCGAGCGAATGAAGGAAGATCAGAAGTATATCTATTATGCGACAGGTGAATCGATTCATCGCATCGACCTCTTGCCACAAGCAGAACGCTTGAAGGAAGAAGGATATGAAATCCTCTACTTCACAGAAGAGATCGACGAGTTTGCCATCAAGATGCTGCAGTCGTATGACGGCAAAGAGTTCAAATCAATTGCGAGCGGCGACCTCGGTCTCGATGACGCGGAAGCGAAATCGCTCAACGAAGACAACCAAGACTTGTTCGCCTTCATGAAAGAAGCGCTCGGCGACCGCGTCAAAGAAGTGCGCGCATCTACACGTCTCAAGTCACATCCGGTCTGCTTGACGGTCGCCGGCGATGTCTCAATCGAGATGGAGAAGATTTTGAACACGATGCCGAACGGTGGCGGTATGAAAGCGGAGAAAGTGCTTGAAGTGAACGCCGATCACGCCATCTTCCAGACGTTACAGCGCATCTATAAGGAAGACGAAACGAAAGCGAAACAGTACACCGATTTGCTCTATCAGCAAGCGCTCCTCATCGAAGGGTTACCGATTGAAGACCCGGTCGCCTATTCGAATGCGGTGTGTGCGTTGATGGCAGAATAATGGAAAGACAGAGGGCGACCTCTGTCTTTTTCATTTTATCTGTTGTTCATCAACTGCCGTAACTGGTCTGGTGACAATACTTGTTCAGCTCTCCGATGAATCATTCGATGACAATTAGAACAGACTGGCACCAAATCTGTTTCAGCATCAACTCTCATAGGTTCCTTTAAAGTACTCAGCGGTTTCAAATGATGGATTTCAATATAATCTTTGCCACGTTCACCATATGCCGCTTCAAAGTTAAAGTCACATACGATACAATTCACACCATGAATTTCGATGGCTCTTTTCCGATTTGAAGCTTCCCGCTCGTATCGCTTCCCGTAGTAATAACGTTCTTGTCCTTCTAATACCATGCCACCGCTCTCTACTTCCTCGGCATCTACATCTTCTTCCGTTATATACGCTAACTCCATACTTACAGAGCTAAGAATATTCACTATTTCCTCATATCCGCTATGCGATGTAAGTTCTTCAATCATTCCATCTACTGAATAATTTTTAAAAATACCTTTGAACTCATCACTCAGGCCTAGGTATCTTAAAATATTCATCGATTCAAAGCCATTGGATTTTTTAGAAGCAGGCTTTAGAATCCTATTTTCGATTTCCCTATGACTAAGACCATCGATAAGATAAGCAATTAATACTCGATACTTTTTTAAGTCATCAACAGAATTAAACTCTCTTCCTCTTCCACTTGGTTGTAAAATTGGTAAATTCAAATGTCACTCCTCCTATGAGCTATTTATTTGTTCTAAAGCAAATATTTGCCTCAGGACAACAAAAATCCTCTCACTATCGTTACGAAAAATTATTGAATTCAGTAATCGAATTCAATAATCAATCAAAACGTAGAAAGAGGATTGATTTTATTTAAAGTTATTGTACGTACCTAACAACTGCATCTGAATCGCTTCCTGCAAAATGTTCCGATCATCCTCTTGCTCATGGATTTCTGCGATTCGATGACTCATCCGCTCAATTAATCCGACGACGAGGGCGTTCCCCATCGTGAAGTAGCGTTTTCGGTCCGTCATCGTGTCCGTCCATCCATATGGGAATCCGTTCAGCCCCTCGCACTCCTCAGGCCGCAAGTAACGAAGCTTCTTCGTCTGTGGATCTTCGATGACATGGCTCGAACGGTTGCATGTGCCTTCGCTCGTCAACATCGTGCGGCCCGGAAGGTCGAGCGAGTCCGGATACGACATGCCGCCTTCCGCGTACACATACACGTGACCGCTCGCCGAAGTCCGCTCGATTTTCTTCGGTCCTTTCAAGTAAGCCAACTCTTCCCGCTCGTTCCGACCCGACTTTTTAATCGTCTCGGTGTCCAAATAATACTGCTCCGGTGCAGGACCGAACTGCTCATAGACTTCTTGGACCACTTCGCCGAGTGTCTTCGGCACTTCGCGTTTAGGTAACGTCTCGAGCGTCGTCACCTGATTGCCCGACATGATTCCTGCGTTCCGGTACGTGGCCGAGAACGTGTCAGAGATTTCGACGATATCTTTCGGCAGTTCGAACTGCGAGCCCGGATGTTTCTCGCTCGTCAGTTCATGGACCGGGAATGCCGGGGCGAAGAATCCTGACTCGAGCAGCCATTCCTCAGGGTTTGCCTGTTGAGCACGTACCGAATGATTCAGGTCGGTGCGGGTCGCGAAGATGAAGATGCGACGACGGCGTTGCGCGAACCCATAGTCGGCCGCATTGATGACGCGCCACTCGACCGTATAGCCTTGGTCGGCGAACGCACGAAGCATGACGCTAAAGTCACGTCCCCGTTGCTTGGCCGGCGACTTCATGAGGCGATCGACGTTCTCGAGCAACACATATGGTGGTTTCTCTTGTTCGATGATGTTCATGATTTCCCAGAACAAGACGCCCTTCTTCCCTTGGATGCCTTGCTCGTTCTTGAGGCTGCGCGACACGCTGTAGTCTTGGCAAGGAAACCCGCCTACTAACAGATGATGCGGGCCTGCCTCCATCCATGACAAGGCGATATCTTCGTTCGAATGTATACCTCGGTTCTTGAACCGTTCGGCGTAGCAATCAAAGGCCGGCTGGCTCTTAGTCGCCGGTTCCCATTGATTGCCCCAAACCACATCGAATTTGTCCGATGTAGGCTCGGCATTCACATCTTTAATTCCTTCAAGTGCGATGCGGAAACCTCCTACACCAGCAAATAACTCAACTACTTTAATCAATGGGAACACCCTTTCGCATTTTCTATCTTAAATTTACTCTATTTTTAATTTCGACTCAATGGAAATAGTGTATCACGAACGATGAATTCGATCAAGCGGTACGCTATAATGGTTATAAATGTAAAATATAGGAGGATTCACTTTGCGGTATGAAACGATTCAAGAATTGATGGATAAGGCAAGAGAGGCCGAAGGGAAGACGTTTGGTGAAATCGACACGACCGGACGCATCAAGAATGTCCGCTCAAAAGGTGCCCTCGGACATGTCATTGAGGAAAGCCATTTCGGTTACCCAATCAATTCGGACGCTCGACCCGATTTCGAGGAACTCGGCATCGAGTTGAAGGTCACCCCTTTCAAGAAAAATAAAAATGGTACATATTCATCGAAGGAGCGGCTCGTTTTGAACATGATCGATTATCATAACGAGCACGAGTATTCGTTCGAGACGTCGAGCTTCTTATCCAAAGCCACGAGCATGCTGATTATGCTTTATCAATATGAACCAAACATCCCTATCGACGACTACCGTATCTACAAGGCGTTCTTGAATGAGTTCTCAGAAGAGGATTTGGACGTGATGCGGCAAGACTGGGAGACAATCGTCGCAAAAATCAAACGTGGCGAGGCCCATTTGATTTCCGAGGCCGATACGATGTATCTATCCGCTTGCACGAAAGGAGCGAACGGATCGGTCGTACGCAGCCAACCGTTCTCAGAGCAACCCGCAAAACCGCGCGCCTTCTCACTAAAATCTTCTTATATGTCCGGGCTTGTCCGTCAGTACTTGACCCCAGAACTGATGGAGTCGATTGCCTCGCATGGTGAACTGAAAGAGATGTCTCTCGAACAGCTCCTCGAGGAACGCCTCTCCCCTCATTATGGAAAGACGTTACTCGATTTGTGCGAAGAGACCGGTATCCCTTATAACCCGGGGAATAAGGCGATGATTCCTCGCGTCATGGCAAAGCTCTTAGGTGTCCGAAAGACCGATTTATCGAGCATTGAGGAGTTTGCAAAGGCCAATATCAAGTTCAAGACAATCGCTCGGGAACCTGACGGCAATCTTCGGGAACATATGTCGTTCGGTAAAGTCGACTTCGAGGCCTTGTCCCGAGAGGCATGGGAAGAGTCTGATCTATATGACACGTTTGCCGAACAAAAATACCTCTTCCTCATCTTCCGATACGATGAGAAGTACGTTTCCAAACAAAAACGTATCCCTCGCTTCGAAGGGATACGATTATGGAACATGCCGCTTGAAACGATTGACGGCGAAGTAAAATCGATGTGGCTTGAAACACAAGCGGTGGTCCGTGCAGGTGTTCAATTGACGCCTATGAAGCGAGGGGTCAAGAACAACCTGCCAGGTGCCAAGTTTAATCGGGTCGCTCACGTTCGCTCAAAAGCTGCCGATGGACAGGATAAAGTTCGTCTTCCGGATGGTCAATGGATCACCAAGCAATCATTCTGGTTGGACAAAAGCTATATCCGACAGATTCTAGACGCTTAACATGAGTATTTCCCTCCCTCAAGTGGAATCCTCTTACTAGAGGGAGGTGAAGGTATGGCCAGAAATGTACCGAAAGCATCGAGTCCAGCCGTCTTCAAGACGATGAGCGGGAATCGTGGCAAGGATACCAAAATGGAAGTGAAGGTCCGAAAAGCACTTTGGGCTGCCGGATATCGATATCGGAAGAACAATCGGAAGCTGTATGGGACACCAGACATCTCGTTTCCCGGACTCCGTGTCGTCGTCTTTTTGGACTCCTGCTATTGGCATGGCTGCCCCCTTCACTTTAAAATCCCGAAGACGAACGCCGAGTTCTGGCGACAAAAGATTGGACGTAACATCGAACGGGATGCCGACGTCACACGACACTACGTCGAGGAGGGATGGATCATCCTTCGGTTTTGGGAGCATCAGGTCAATGAGGACTTCGACCACGTGATTCATACCATCACCCATTTCGTCGACATGGCCAAGGTCAACCGTCATAGACGGAGCGGATGACAACCCTCACTCGTTAATCTAAATCCTCGTCAAACAATGGTTCATCAAACGTTTCCGTCGTATCATCAATCAACAGGTTCGTGTAGATTCCTTCTACACGGCCTCTTTTTTTGCCACCTTCATTCAAGTACTCGACGATTTTGAACGTGTCGGGCGCTTCAAGCCCGATGATGACGATTGGTACAGTCAACTGCGTGTTCAACGGCTTTAAATGATGGACATACTTCTCATACGTCCCGATAGCGTTATCGAAGTTTCCGGCACGCTGAAGTCGTTGGGTCGCGCAGATGATTACACCGATTCGAGTTTGAATTGCCTTCTCAACATGATTCAACTCGCTCGCAATAACCGGTTTCAACAGATTCCATGCAATCGTTCCCGAATGATTGAAACCTACTTCCAGCGAGATATTCTCTTTAGCGAAATCAAGGCGCCATACGTTCTCTGAATAATCGCGATCTTGGAAGATTGGGCTTTCGCTGGCCCAGCCTCTCTTAGAAAACTCCGATTTGAATAAATCATTCAAGGTCGAAGATAGACTTTTGTTCTTGTCCGCATACTTCTCTTCGAATTTTTGAATGATGTCGTCATCACTTATGGAATGTATGATGTCGTGGATTTCTCTCCAAATCTCTGTGAATTCCTTATCATTTTTAAGTATCGTCTCCCCGAAACGGTGTGAATGAATTCGATAGTTCAACTGTCTCACCCTTTTGTCTGTAATTGATAATGATGTACTTTATGACGAGAATCATTGCTGTTTCTTCAATTAATTCAAACTCTCATCACTCCTAATCACTTTATCAGGATACATGATTGAAAACAAAAGCACATTTATTTTGTAATCGTTTTCTTTCCTTATATTAAGCGTTTCGTACATAAAACGTTGATGTATCAACATTTTCCCAGACATGCAAACGCCTTGACATTTTTGGTCGGTTATATGAAGTTAGTATTACATTATAATTATTCTAGTAGAGACAAAAGTCCACTAGAGTAAAAAACCAAGGAGGACATATCCCATGTCATTAATCGGCAAAGAAATCTTACCGTTCAAAGCACAAGCATTCCAAACAGGTGAATTCCTCGAAGTATCGGACAACGACTTCAAAGGTCAATGGAGCGTCGTTTGCTTCTACCCAGCTGACTTCACGTTCGTCTGCCCGACTGAACTCGAAGACCTTCAAAACGAATACGCGACACTTAAAAACCTCGGCGTCGAAGTGTACTCAGTATCGACTGACACACACTTCACGCACAAAGCATGGCACGAAACGTCTGAGAAAATCGGCAAAATCGAGTACATCATGATCGGTGACCCATCACACACAATCTCACGCAACTTCGACGTCTTGAACGAAGAAGATGGCCTTGCTGACCGCGGTACGTTCATCATCGACCCAGACGGCGTCATCCAAACAGTTGAAATCAACGCAGGCGGCATCGGCCGTGACGCGAGCACGCTCGTCAACAAAGTCAAAGCGGCACAATACGTCCGCAACAACCCAGGCGAAGTCTGCCCGGCGAAATGGGAAGAAGGTTCTGAAACACTTCGCCCGAGCCTCGACCTCGTCGGCAAGTTGTAAGGAGCGGATTACATGTTAGAAGCAGATATTAAACAACAGTTGGACCAATATCTCCAGCTCATGGAGGGCGATGTCGTCCTCCGTGTCAGCGCTGGAGACGACACGGTCTCAAAAGAGATGCTCGACCTCGTGAACGAACTTGCGAGCATGTCGTCACGCATCTCGGTCGAGAACGTCACACTCGATCGCACACCGAGTTTCAGCGTGAGCCGTCCGTCTGAAGAGACGGGAATCGTCTTCGCAGGAATCCCGCTCGGTCACGAGTTCACGTCACTCGTCCTCGCGTTGCTCCAAGTGAGCGGCCGAGCGCCGAAAGTCGACGCGGACGCGATCAAACAAATTCAACAGATCGAAGGCACGTACCACTTCGAGTCGTATATCAGCCTCAGCTGCCACAACTGCCCAGACGTCGTCCAGGCACTGAACGTCATGAGCGTGCTCAACCCGAACATCTCCCATACGATGATCGACGGTGGCGCCTTCAAGGCGGAAGTCGAAGCGAAAGAAATCATGGCTGTCCCGACCGTCTTCTTGAACGGTGAGGCATTCGGCAACGGACGTATGTCACTTGAAGAGATTTTAGCGAAACTCGGCACAGGCCCGGACGCTTCGGCGTTCGAAAACAAAGATCCGTATGACGTCCTCGTCATCGGTGGCGGCCCAGCTGGCGCGAGCGCTGCTGTTTATGCGGCTCGTAAAGGCATCCGCACAGGAATCGTCGCCGAGCGCTTCGGTGGTCAAGTGATGGACACGATGGGGATCGAGAACTTCATCGGAACGTCTTACACGGAAGGCCCGAAACTCGTCGCGAGCTTGGAAGAGCACGTGAAAGAGTACGGCATCGACGTCATGAACCTCCAGCGCGCGAAGCGTCTCGAGAAAACTGACCTCGTCGAAGTCGAACTCGAGAACGGTGCTGTCTTGAAGAGTAAGAGCGTCATCCTCTCGACAGGTGCACGCTGGCGCAACGTCAACGTCCCAGGTGAAGCCGAGTTCAAAAACAAAGGTGTCGCCTACTGTCCGCACTGTGACGGTCCGCTCTTCGAAGGCAAGCGCGTCGCCGTCATCGGTGGCGGGAACTCTGGGATTGAAGCAGCGATTGACCTTGCCGGAATCGTCAAGCACGTTACGGTGCTCGAGTTCGCTCCTGAACTCAAAGCCGACCAAGTGCTTCAAGACCGCCTTCACAGCCTCCCGAACGTGACCGTCGTTACGAACGCACAGACGACAGAAATCACGGGTACGGACAAAGTGAACGGTATCTCGTACTTGTCTCGCGAGACGAACGAGACGCACCACGTCGAACTCGAAGGCGTCTTCGTCCAAATCGGCCTCGTACCGAACACGGACTGGCTCGACTCGGTCGAACGCAACAACTTCGGGGAGATCGTCGTCGACCGTCATGGCGCGACGAACGTCCCAGGTGTGTTCGCGGCAGGTGACTGCACGAACAGCGCCTACAAACAAATCATCATCTCGATGGGCTCTGGTGCGACGGCCGCACTCGGTGCTTTCGATTATATGATTCGCAACTAACGCAAAACGCGTCCTCCACTGTGAGGACGCGTTTTTCATCGTTCTGCGACCGATTCAAACGTTTGATTCCCCGGGAAAGTGGAATAGCGGACAAGAGAACGGATTTTGAATGAGGAGGCATTTTATGAACATCCCAACCATCAAACTACATGACGGCTATGAGATTCCCGCCATCGGGCTCGGTACCGTCTATTTACGAGGAGAAACCGGTGTCGACGCGATAACGGGCGCGATTCGGAACGGCTATCGCTTGATCGACTCGGCCATCCGCTATGACAACGAAGGGACGGTCGGCGAGGCGGTCCGTCAATCCGGTATCCCACGTGAGCAACTGTTTCTGACCTCAAAGCTACGCGGTCAATATTTCGACTATGACGACGCGCTCGAGATGATTCGCGAGTCGCTTTACCGGGCGAACCTCGACTATTGGGACCTATTTCTCTTACATTGGCCGAACCCAAAACAAGATAAGTATGTCGAGGCGTGGCGTGCCCTCATCCAAGCGAAGAAAAACGGATGGATTCGCTCCATCGGTGTATCGAACTTCATGCCCGAGCACCTCGACCGTTTAATCGAGGAGACGGGTGAGACGCCGGTCATCAATCAAATTGAGATGCACCCCTACTTCTCACAAGTCGAACAACGCGATGCCGACAAGGAACGAGGCATCATAACCGAAGCGTGGAGCCCACTCAGTCGCGCCCGCACTGTCATCCATGACGAGACGATCACCGAGCTCGCACGACAAAAAGGGAAGACCGTGTCGCAAGTCATCTTGCGCTGGCACGTCCAGCTAGGCGTCATCCCACTCCCGCGTTCGTCGAGCGAGATGCACCAAAAAGAGAATCTCGACGTCTTCAACTTCGAATTGACCGAGGGCGAGATGAAGACGCTCAACGCGCTGACAAAACCGGATGGACGTATCGATAATCAAGACCCGAGAGAATATGAAGAGTACTAAAAAAGATTGAGCCGCGACGGGCTCAATCTTTTTGTCGTCAAAACGCAGGAATCGCCGTTTCGTCGTAGTTCTCTTCTAAGAAGGCACGGACTTCATCGCTCGTGAGCGCCTCGCCGAGCTTCTGAATCGCCTCATCATCTTGATTGTCCTCACGGGCGACGAGTGTGATCGCGAAGTCGTTATCGACACCTTCGGTCAAGAGGGCGTCCGTCTTCGGCGTCAACCCGAGCGGTGCCGCGTAGGCCGGTGTCATGAGGACCGCGTCGACGTCGTCATAGGCGCGCGCGAGCATGAGCAAGTCGACTTCTTGGAACGTGAAGTTCTTCGGGTTTTCCGTAATATCGGCTTGCGTGTAATATGAACCGTTCTTTTCACCGAGCTCAATCACATCGTGCTGGGCAAGGAGTGAGAGCGAACGGTCGATGTTCGACACGTCGTTCGCGATGGCAATCGTCGCGCCTTCCGGGATGTCGTCGATGTTGTCATACTCTTTCGAGTAGACCCCGTAGTTGGCGAAGTAAATCGGCTCGATCGGGACGAGGTTCGCATCGTTGCTGCGATTGAACTCTTCCATGTACGGGACGTGTTGGAAGAAGTTCGCATCGACTTCTTCTGCCGCGAGCGCCGTGTTCGGCTGGACGTTGTCCCCGAGGACGACGATCTCAAGCTCGATGTTGTCTTCGGCAAGCTGTTCTTTCGCGATCTCAAGCATGTCCGTCATCGGCGGGATGAGCGATGCAACTTTGAGCGTCTGTGGCTCGTTCGACGGGGCTTCCGTCGTGTTCGTTTCTGAGTCGTTTCCACACGCCGCGAGAACGAGCGTGAGTGAAGCGAAGAGGGCCATTAATTTTTTCATTGGTTTTCCTTCTTTCTGTGTTTGATTAGCGTTTGTCGATGAGACGGGCCACGGTCGTACCGGTGAACTGAATCATCTGGACGAAGAGGAGCATGATGAGAATCATGTACATCATGAGCTCCGTCTTGAACTGTTGATACCCGTAGCGGATGGCGAAGTCACCGATGCCGCCGCCCCCGACCACCCCCATGATGGTCGAGTACGAAATGAAGCTGATGATGGACGTCGTCAGCCCGAGGACGAGACCGGAACGGGCCTCGACGTATAAGAACTTGAAGATGACGTCTTTGATGGATGCGCCCATCGATACCGCCGCCTCGACGACGCCGCGCGGGACGTCTAAGAGCGATTGCTCGACGAGGCGCGAGTAATGGGCGATCGCGATGATGGCGAGCGGCACGGTCGCCGCTGCCGTCCCGATGGCCGTTCCGATGATGAGCCGTGTGAATGGAATCAAAAACACGACGAGTAGTAGGAACGGGAACGACCGGACGATGTTGACGACCAAGTTGAGGACGGAGAAGACGGCCCGATTCTCTAAGAGCTGCCCTTTTCGGGACAAGTAGAGCCATGTGCCGAGCGGTAGACCGACGAGGACGGCGGCGAGGATCGAGACGCCGACCATGATGAACGTCTCGCCGATTGAACGCCAAATCTCGGTCTGGTATTGGACGAGCACTTCAGGCATCGGTCTCACCCGCCTTCTTCAGCTGGTCGACGAACCAGCTCGGATTGTTGTCGATGACTGGCACACCGCTTGGGACGAGGTCCATCGTCTCATAAACAGACCCGTCCGCCATGACGGTCACGCGGTCACACACTTGTTTAATGACGTCCATCTCGTGCGTGACGATGACGATGGTGACGCCGAGTCGCTCGTTAATCGACTTCAACACGTCGAGCACCTCGGCCGTCGTGTTCGGGTCGAGCGAGGACGTCGGTTCATCGCACAATAAGACGTGCGGCTCGTTTGCGAGCGCCCGCGCGATGGCGACGCGTTGCTTCTGTCCCCCGCTCAGTTGGGCCGGATACTTGTCCTTGAACGATTCGAGCCCGACGAAACGGAGACATTCGAGCACCCGTTCCTTGTGCGTCGCTCTCGGTCGACCGGCTAGCTTGAGTGGTGCGACGACGTTGTCATAGACGGTCTTATTGGCGACGAGGTTGAACTGCTGAAAGATCATCCCGATGACGTGTCGCTTTTCGCGAAGCTGCCGTGTCGAGAGCGAGGTCAGCACGGACCCGTCAATCTCGACCGTGCCGCTGTCCGGCGTCTCGAGCAAGTTCATGAGCCGGAGCACCGTCGACTTACCGGCACCGCTCGCCCCGATAATGCCGTAGATTTCCCCACGGTCGACGTGGAGCGAGACGTCCTTTACAGCTATATCGCGTCCAAACTGTTTGCGTACATTCGTTAACGTAATCATCGACTGTCCCTTTCCTTATGAAATCTGTGTGATACCCGTATCCCATTTTAGCGAAGTAAAGGACAAATGTCAGTTCTTCCGCTCCATCCAATCGGCTTCAGAACATTTCACTTCCCAATCGCCCACCTCGGCCTCTATAATGAAAACAGATAATACCATAGGGGGTATATAAAAATGACAATTGAAATCGGATTGACCTTCGCCGTCCTGGCGCTGGCGATTTTCCTGTTTGTGACCGACAAGCTCCGGACCGACCTCGTCGCCGTCTTAATCATGGTCATCTTGCCGTGGACCGGCGTCATCACGGCGAACGAGGCGTTTTCTGGATTCGCCTCGAACGCGGTCATCTCGGTGATTGGGGTCATGTTAATCGGATATGGCGTTGAACGCTCCGGTATCATGTCCGTCGTCGCGGGCTTCATCACGAAACGTGTCGGCGTCAAAGAAAAGAACGTGATGGCAACGACGTCGACGACCGTCGGCCTCATCTCGGCGTTCATGCAAAACATCGGTGCGGCTGCTCTATTCTTGCCGGCGCTGAAACGCATCAGCAAGAATGCGAACATCCCGGCCTCGAAACTGATCATGCCGATGGGCTTCGCCGCCATCCTCGGTGGGACGCTGACAATGGTCGCCTCGGGTCCGCTTATCATCTTGAACGACTTGTTGACCGAGTCGGGATTTGACGCCTTGAACTTGTTCGCCGTCACGCCAATCGGGCTCGCCTTGCTTGCGACGGGAATTCTATATTTTTATTTCGCGGGAAATCTCGTCTTACCGAAAGCTTCAGGTGAGAAGCTAGCGACGAGCGCCTCGTTCATGCAAGAGACGCACAACTTGACGACCGACATCCATGAGTTCGACGTCAACGCCCGGCTTACCGGCTCGACGATTGAACAACTCGATATTTGGTCGACGTACGGTCTCAACATCCTCGCCCTTCGTGAAGATGTGAGTCACGTCTATGGCCCATGGCGGAAAACGCACCTCGCCGAAGGGCAGACGCTCGCTGTTCTTGGGACGAAGGACGCGGTGGAGCGGTTCGCAGACGATTATGGTGTGAACATTAAGCCCGAGCTCGAACACTTCGCCTCGCTTGAGAACGAAGATGAGAGCGGCTTCGCCGAAATTATCATCCCACCGACATCGCCGTTCATCGGCAAGACGCTTCGCGACATCGGCTTCCGGAAAAACTTCCGGCTCGAACCGCTCGCCGTCGTCGGCAACGACGGAACGAAGACGGCACTTGAGGACGTCCCGTTTGAAGCCGGGATGCAGCTCATCGTCTACGGTCGTTGGCAAGATTTAATCAACCTTCGTAACGGTCGCGAAGTCGCGGTGCTCAGTGACGTGAAAGCACCCGAACTCGCACCACAACAAAACAAGAAAAAGCCGGCACTGTTCGCAATCGTCGTCTCACTCGGACTCGTCTTCATGGGCTTTCCACTGTCGCTCAGCTTTTTCACCGGCGCCTTGCTCATGATCTTGCTCGGCGTCATCCCGAAAGAAGAGATTTATCCGGCAATCGATTGGAAGACCGTCTTCTTGCTCGCCGGGCTCATCCCGCTCGGTACGGCATTCGAGAAGAGCGGAGCGGCCGCCTATACGGCGAACGCCATCGTCAACCTCGTCGGAGGATGGAGCACTCTCGCCATCTTGTTCATCATCGGGCTCATCACGATGTTCTTTTCGCTCTTTATGTCGAACGTCGCCGCAACGGTCTTGCTCGTCCCACTCGTCCTCATGATGGCCGACACGTTCAGTATGGACCCAATCGGACTCGCCCTTCTCGTCGCCGTCTCGGCCTCGAACTCGTTCATCTTGCCGACGCACCAAGTGAACGCCTTCATCATGGGACCCGGTGGTTATCGGAACGCCGACTATATGAAAGCCGGCGGCATCATGAGCCTACTTTTCCTCGTCGTCTCGGTACTGATGGTGTACGTATTGTTCATGTAACACAAAAAAGGAGGAATCCGCAGATTCTTCCTTTTTTGATGCGCTTAAATCGGATGACGTTTGAAGTGTTCGGCAATGTGGGCGCGCATCGCCTCCCGATTCTCAGCAAAGATGCGATGCCGGTGTCCGTTCCCACCGGAAGGGTGCGGAAACCCGCTCACGACACGCGCTGGATCAATCAGATCGCGGTCGACGAGCGTTTCGACGGCGCGGCGCACGTTGATACCCATCGGCAAGATCAGCGCGTCTTTCAGTAAAGCCATCTCGTCCGCGAACATCCCGTCGATATAGGAGCCGAACAGATCCGTCTTCAACAGGTCCGGGCTCGCCCCATTATAGTTTTTCCCCTTATAGAACACCGGGTACGGCAAGACGGCCGTGTTTTGGACGAGGTGGTTCGCAGGCCCGAACAAGTCGAGCGTCGTCTCGATGCCGAGGTGACGATGTAAGTCCAAGTCGTCGAGCATCGTCACCAAGTTTTTTCGAATCGGCCCTGAGAAACTCCCTCGTTGTTTGACGGACCGGAGCGCCTCCTCCTCCGGGGCATTTGCCAAATCACGAATCGCCTCGAACGACTGACGCATCTGGTACAGGCCCGGCGTGATGCCGGCGATGACGACTTTCGCATCCGGATTGACGTATTCGAACGGCGCGTAATAAATCTCGAGCGGTTTGACCGGGTCTGCTTCGAACAAGAACGTCTCACTCTTCAACGTCGCTTCTTCTAAGTCCGCCAAATCGAGAATCTTTTGTTTATAGGCTTGAAAGTGGTCGGTTCTCATCGGCATGGTCATCCCTCCTTTATTGTCTGTTCTCAATAGTGACTGTATTGAAACGCCGACCGTCGCCTCAGTTTGACGCTTACGCCTTGCTTTTGTATAGTTAGGAACGACAAAAACGAATGGAGGAGTGCCATTTTGACTCCAAACGAAACGAGCTCGACCCGGCTGCTTGATTTGCTCGCCGCACGCCACGATCAAATCCGACGCATCAGCGAGCAGGCTTGGAACGACAAGCACGACATCTATATCTCGAACTCGGAATGGTACGTGCTCGCCCGGATTTATCAAAAGAAACCGACCATCGCCGAGGTGACACGAGGCGTCCACGTCTCCCGCCAGGCCATCCATAAACTCATTAAAAACTTGGACACGAAAGGGCTCGTCCTCGTGACCGACCATCCGACGAGCCGAAAAGATAAATGCATCGAACTGACCGCGCTCGGCGTGACGTGTTACGAACAAAACGAGGCGCTCAAGGCGAGCCTCGAGCGAGACATCGCCAACGCCCTTAGTGACGAGGCGTTCCAACAACTGCAGACGTTGCTTCAAGCCGATTGGAAACTGTAGACCCTTCAACGGAAAGGGTCTTTTTTTCACGGACCACATCTTCCTCTAAATGTCAACCGAGTTGACATTTTACATCATGAACTACTATACTTGATGAAAGGGAGAGGTGATCGATTTGTTCAAAAAAGGTGATTTAATGATTTATTCGACCCACGGCGTCTGTCAAATCGACGACATTTCCGATAAGACAATCGCAGGTGAGACCAAGTCGTACTACACGCTTCATCCAATCAACAACACGCAGAAGCTTCAAATCAGCATCCCGGTCGACAGCGACAAAGTGATGATGTTGACGCTTCTTGAAGCGACGGAGGCAAAATCGATTCTCGAGTCGTTTCGTTCCCCTGGCGTCGAGTGGAATCCCCACCCGAACAACCGGAACCGTGAATTTTTGAACGTCGTCCATTCGGGCAATCGCCAAGAGATTGCACAAGTAATCAACACACTGGCACGTCGGAAGGCAGAGGCCGATTTGTTGAACAAGAAACTGTACGAGCAAGACCGTAAAATCTTAGAGAACGCTAAAACGATTCTCGTCAAAGAGTTGTCGCTCGCGCTCAAGCAGTCAGAAACTGAAATCGAACAACAGATTGCCTCGTATTTAAGCGAAGAAGCCATCGCTTCCGTTTGATTGGACCCTTCCGTGCGAAGCGGTCTTTTTTTATTTGAAAATGTAAAAGAAAAAGCGAGAATCT